>JANOTM010000365.1:0-23569 GCA_031416355.1 Gammaproteobacteria bacterium | reverse complement strand
GCGTTCAACCAAGGGCTGACCCTGACACTGACATCATTACAGTCCGGCCTGGACGTAAGCATCACCCCATTCGATACCTTCAGTCTCCTGAATACCGTGATCGCCGAGCCAGAAGAGTATGGTTTCACCTATGTGAGCAGCCAATGCATCCAGCAGCCCGCCTGCGTCGCTGACCCGGCGACGGCCACGGCTTATCTATTCTGGGACGATCTGCATCCCACGACCCACGGTCACCAGGTACTCGCCCGCGCCATGGCCAGCAAGCTAAGCTTGTCTCCGATCACGGCCCTGCCCTGTATCAAAAAAGACCGCGGGCTATGTAAAGTTCTAAACACGCATGCGAAAGCTCGTCATAGTGGGGGCCGGGATGGCGCATGCGAACATGAATCCCGCGAAGAATAATACACCCACGATCATTTCGACCGCAGGCGAGGGCAAGGATACCCGAGGTAGGGCAACGCAGGGGGTAGATGTCGGGAGAAATCGGGTAACACTGAGGTATTCACGCTCATACCAATAAGCTGATCAGGATGACTGGGGGTCATATCGCCCTTTCCATAGAGGAGCGATAACAATATTGAGGCAGGCGTGCGCCGCGCGCAGCGCCGCCTCGGCCGCCGCGGGTGTGGGTGCATGGGCAAAAATAAATCCCAGATAACTCGCCCCTTCCGGCAGCGGTACCAGTTCATTACCCGCGCGCACGCTGATAACCACTTCCTCGATATGGGCCACCTGCTCCGCGGCGCGTATCCCTTCCACTCGCCGCAAAATACCGGCAGCGGGGACCGGGATCATCAGCACCCCGGCGGCGCCCGCCCTGGCTTGCGCGTTCACGGGCAGTCCTAGGGCATGGGCCAGCACCAGCTCCTCCAGGCCGTAGCCGGTTCCGAAACGTAACAGCCGGGCACATAGCCCGCCTATGGTGCGTGCTGCCACTTCTAGTATCCACACGCCCTGGGCGTTGATGCGGCATTCGGCATGTACTGGACCGGTACGCAAACCATAGGCACGGCATGCCGCGCTCACCTGCTGGACGATGAGCTGTTGCACTGCCTGCGGCTGGCGCGATGGGGTAATGTAATACGTTTCCTCGAAATAAGGGCCTTCCAGGGGATCAGGCTTGTCGAAAATAGCCAGGACGGTCAAATTACCCGCGGTGAGCAGGCCTTCCACCGCGACCTCGGCTCCGGAAATAAACGCTTCCACCAATAGCGTGTCGCGCTCGGTGATTTCCTGCACCGTCGTGAGTAGCCGTTGGACACGATTTATGGCGCGCTCCAATTCCTCGGGGTTATTCACGCGTATGACACCGCGGCTCGCGGATAAGGCCACGGGTTTTACCACACACGGAAATGCAATTTCGGCGCACTGCGACAACCAGTCCTCGCGTAAATCTATCCGCTGGTAATGGGGCACCATTATTCCGGCCCGTGCCAAGCAGGCCCGCGCCAAGTCCTTACGCCGTGCAAGCTGCACCGCCGCTGGGGGATTATGCGCCAGCGCCAGCACGGCACAGACGCGCGCCGCCAGTTCGGTGCTGGCATCATCGGTGCCGATCACCGCGGAAAAAGGCGTTTGCTGTGCTGCCGCGAGCAGGGTGTGCATGGCCGCGTCCGGATCGCCCATGTCGATATGCACGCCGCGGCTGTCCGCGGCCACCAATGCGCTGCGATCATGGGAGGCAATAACCACTTCGACCCCCAAGGCCTGCGCCGCCTCCACAAACGGCACGGTGCGGTAGCTTGCGTAGGGGGCGATGAGCAATACCCGGCGTGCATGGGTGCGATCGTTGATAGCGATAGGCGTCTTACCAGTTAAATTCACTAAATAAAGTAGCAAGTGGCAAGTACCGGGCACTGTGCGCCCTGCAAGCAGCAAGGAAAATTTTTCTTGCTGCTTGCTACTTCTCACTTGCTACTGATTACTAGACCCTAAGTAAGTACGAATCGCCCTTAGGTTCAATCGATGCTCAAGGTTACGAACGCGACCGCGTGGTCGTCTTCGTCCGCTAGGCTGACGTGCGCCCCAGTAATACCCTTGGCGCGCATGAACTCCGCGGCGTAGCCGCTAAATTCGAGCTGCGGTTTACCGGCGGCGTCGTGGCTGACGCCGATATGGTGCAAGGCCAGGCCGTCGCTGAACCCCGTACCCATGGCCTTGGCAGCGGCCTCCTTGGCGGCGAAACGTTTGGCCAGAAAGTGGGCCTTGCGCAGTTCGCGGTCGTAGTCGCCGCGCTCGGCATCGGTGAGGATGCGCTCGGCAAATTTCTCTCCGTAACGTTCCATGTTCTGCTGCATGCGCGCCACGCGCACGATGTCGGTGCCTATGCCATAGATCATGGGTCTTGCGACGCCGTTAAGGCACGCGCCTCCAGCATGCAGCGTTTCATTTCGCGCACTGCCGCCTGCAATCCGCTGAACACGGCACGCGCCACGATGGCGTGACCGATATTGAGTTCGACGATACCCGGCAGGGCAGCGATGGCCTGGACGTTGTGATAATGCAGGCCGTGACCGGCGTTTACCTGCAGACCCAGGCTCTCGGCTTGGCGCAGCGCCTGTTCGATGCGCGCCAATTCGGCAGTGCGCGCGCTGGCATGAACGGCGTTGGCATAATGTCCGGTATGGATTTCGATCACCGGGGCGCCGGTCTGGGCCGCGGCCGCGATCTGGCGCTCATCGGCATCGATAAAAAGCGAGACACGCACGCCGGCTTGCGCCAGGCGCGCGCAGGCGTCGGTGATGGTGCGCCGGTGGGCAACCACGTCCAGTCCGCCTTCGGTGGTCAATTCCGCGCGCCGCTCGGGGACCAGGCAGCATTCGTGCGGGCATATGCGTATGGCGTATTCGATCATTTGCGGCGTCACCGCCATTTCCAAATTCATACGTGTCTGCAGGATGCGGCGCAACATCTCCACGTCACGCTCCTGAATATGGCGGCGATCCTCGCGCAAATGCAAGGTAATGGCGTCCGCCCCGGCCTGCTCCGCCTCTATCGCCGCCTGTATGGGATCGGGATAGAGCGTGCCGCGTGCCTGGCGCAAAGTCGCCACGTGATCGATATTGACACCGAGTTTAATCACCCATGCCCACCTTATGATTGAGAGGCCCACTATTCACCACACCGGGCCGAAATAATTTACGGCTGTGCAAGGGCCGGTCGCCCAAATGCGGCGCCAGGCAGGCGCGCATGAGGTTTTTGCTTTCGCGCAGTATGTCCGGATCCGTCATACATTCCGCGGCCAGGGCCAATAGGGTCGTCCCATGCACTTTGACCCCCAGCACCTCGCGGCCGGCCACGACTGGTCCGCGCTCCGGGACATAATCATAAACCAGCGCGGGAACGATGGGCGAGTTTCCGTTGCTCTCATGTTCCAGTACCAGGCCATAGCCTAATTCCTGGAGTAGGTGTTTTTCAAACAGGCGCAGAGTCTGCATGACATGATCCCGATCAAGCAATCGCACCAGGGTGGATTGGTAGATGTCATAGAGCCCCTCATGCGGGTCATGCCTATGTAGCAGGCGCACCAGCAGTTCATTGAGGTAAAGGCCGCAAAACAAGGCATCACGCTCTAAACGTATGGCGGCCGATTCGGTGTCCACGCCGGCAAGCGTCGCCAATTCGCCTTTGCCGCTCCAGTTAACCAGCAGGGGTAAAAATGGCGTCAGCAGTGCGCGCGTGGTGTGTTGTGCGCGCCGGGCGCCGCGGGCGACCAGCCCGATGCGCCCATGGTGGCGGGAGTATACCTCCAGCAGCAGGCTGGTTTCCCGATAGGCGCTGGCGTGCAGTATAAAGGCCGGTTCCTGGTAGACGCGCATGCCTAAGTGCCGTCGCCATACCCGAGGCTGCGCAGCACGCGCGCGTCGTCCGACCAGCCGGCGCGCACCTTCACCCACAAGCCGAGATATACCTTGGATCCAAATGCCGTTTGCATGGCCAGGCGCGCGTTGCGGCCGATTTCTTTCATGCGCTCGCCCTTGTTGCCGATGACAATCGCCTTCTGTCCGTCTTTTTCGACCCAGATGGTCGCCTCGATACGGATCAACTTGGGCTCGTGCTTGAACTCCTGTATCTCCACCGCCGTGGCATACGGTACTTCTTTACCCAGTAGCCGGAATATCTGCTCGCGTATGAGTTCGGCGGCCATAAAGCGGTCGCTGCGGTCGCTCAACTGCTCGGCCGGGAAATACGGCGCATGCGCGGGGAGATAGCGGCGGATGGTGCGTTCCAGGTCATCGACGCCGGCGCCGGTGTGTGCCGAGAGTGGGATAATTTCAGCGAAGGTCATTTTTTCGCGCGCTCCTTCCATCATCGGCAAAAACTTGGTGTGGTCTTTTTGTTTGTCAATCTTGTTGATCACGAGAATCACAGGGCAAGTCTGACGGCGTGCATGCATCAGGGCTGGTTCGTCTTGCTCTTGCCAGCCCCCGGCAGTAATCAACAGCAACACACAATCGACCCCCTCGAGGCTGCCGCTGGCGGCACGATTGAGATAGCGGCTCATCATATTGCCTTCGCTTGCATGCAGGCCGGGTGTATCCACGTAGACGACCTGCTCGCGTTCGCCGGTTTTAATGCCGAGGATGCGATGGCGCGTGGTTTGGGGACGGCGCGAGGTAATACTGACCTTCTGCCCGACCAAGCGATTGAGGAGCGTGGATTTGCCGGTGTTGGGACGGCCTATGAGGGCGACGAAGCCACTGACGTAATCATCGTTCATTAACGTTTCGCGCCGGAAACCATGCTTTCCGCCAGCAGCGCATAGGCGCAGGAGGCCGCCTGCTGTTCCGCTGCGCGCCGGCTACTGCCTTCACCTTTGATCAATTGATCCAATCCGGGTACTTGGCAGGTCACCACGAAGGTCTGTTGATGTGCTTCACCCGCCATGGCCGTCACGGTATAAACCGGCGTATTGAGGGCGTGTTTCTGGAGATATTCTTGCAACTGGGTTTTTGGGTCTTTCTCGACATAGCGCGGATCGATATCCGCCAAGGTCTGTTGGTAGAGACGTACGATTACCGCGCGTGCGCTGGCGTAGCCCGCTTCTACGTATATGGCCCCGAATATCGCCTCCAAGGCATCGGCCAGAATGGAATCGCGGTCGTAGCCGCCGCTCTTGAGTTCGCCACCACCCAGGGCAAGACAGTCACCGATGTCAAGGCTACGTGCCAGGCCCGCTAGGGTTTCCATGCGCACCAGGCGCGCGCGCAGTCGCGTCAACTCGCCTTCGGACAGTTCAGGAAACTGCGCATACAGCTGCGCCGCGACAACAAAACTCAATACACTGTCGCCAAGAAACTCAAGACGCTCATAGTTGTCGCCACCCTTGCTGCGATGGGTCAAGGCGCGCGCCAGTAGATCCTTATCCAGGAAGGCATAGCCTAGATCGCGTTCCAGCGCCGCATATCTATAAGACAACGCTATTTCGCCTCAACGGTCTCATCGAACGCCAGCAACGCGCTGATGTTATAAGCCAGCGGCACCCGGACTTCGTAGGTAATACGAATAGTGATGGAGCGACCATCGGCCGACTTCGCCACGGTAAGGTCTTTGGCAAGATTGACGCGCGACACGTCGTCCACGTCAAACCGGCGCTGCAAGGCGGCGGTGATTTCCACCTTGGACTGATTTGCCGCATTCGGCTGTTTTGCCGCATTTTCCAGCGCAGTCGTGACCTTGGCGTGTTCGATATAGGGCGGCAGCAACTTGAGAAACAACAGCGTAAAAAAGGCGATCAGAAACCCCACCATGGCAAAACCCCAAAAGCTGACGCCGGTCTGCTTGTGTCGGTAATACATCATTGGTCACTCCTCGCGCAATATACGGATAGTAGATGTAGGGTGGGCATCGCCCACCACGCGTGGCTGCGGTTGGCGCATGCTGGTGGGCAATGCCCACCCTACAAACCAGATATTACATATGTCGCCATGCTTAATAGTTAATGGATAGTATCGCCGATCCTGTTCCAGATCACACCACCGCCGCTGGCGAAATCCCAGCTAAACCAGATCATGAATGCCTTACCGACAATATTGCGCTCCGGCACCGTGCCCCAATAGCGGCTATCGTTGCTGCGATCGCGGTTATCACCCATAACGAAATACTGCCCCTGTGGCACCGTAATGTCCTTGGGCATCTGATCCAGACCATCGGCGAGCAGGATATCGTGTGTCACGCCGTCGAGCTTTTCCTGCAGGCGGCGCAAGGCGGTGTGGCGCTCGCCGCTCTCACTATAACTATAGCCATCCAACACCGCTTGCTCCATGAAGGTATCGTTGACATACAGCTTCTTATCTTTATATACGATATGGTCGCCGGGCAGGCCGACAACGCGCTTAATGTAATTCAGCGATGGATCGCCGGGGAAACGGAATACCATTACGTCACCGCGCTTGGGTGCGCCAACATCAAGGACTTTTTTGTTGATCACGGGCAGACGTACGCCATAGGTGTACTTATTGACCAGGATAAAATCGCCAATCAACAGACTGGGCAGCATGGACCCGGACGGAATCCTGAACGGTTCCACTAGAAGTGAACGCAATAAGAACACCACCAGGATCACCGGAAAAAACGCGCGCGCGTATTCCACCACCAGGGGTTCCTTCTGGGTACGCTCGATTTCTTCCACCGTCACACCCGCCTGTGCCTTGCGTGCCGCCGCGCGCATACGCGCCGGTTTAAACAAGACCGCGTCTAATGCCCAGATCAGACCGGTGACGCCTAAAGCCAACAACATGATAAGTGAAAAATCCATTATTATTTCTCGTCCACGCGTAGGACCGCAAGAAACGCCTCTTGCGGGATTTCAACCGAACCGACTTGCTTCATGCGTTTTTTTCCGGCCTTTTGTTTTTCCAGCAGTTTACGTTTGCGCGACGCGTCGCCGCCATAGCACTTGGCGGTGACATTCTTGCGCAAGGCCTTCACGGTTTCGCGCGCGATGATGCGCGCACCGATCGCGGCTTGGATGGCGACGTCGAACATCTGGCGCGGGATCAGCTCGCGCATGCGTTTCACCAAATCCTGGCCACGATACTGACTCTGCTCATGATGCACAATGAGCGACAAGGCGTCCACCTTTTCGCCGTTGATCAATATGTCCATCTTGACCAGGTTGGCGGTGCGAAATTCGAGGAATTCATAGTCGAGCGAGGCGTAGCCGCGGCTGACCGATTTCAGGCGATCGAAAAAATCCAGCACCACTTCGTTGAGCGGTAATTCATACTCCAGCATCACCTGGCGTCCGGCATACAGCATATTCTTCTGCACACCGCGTTTTTCCATGCACAGGCCCATCACCGGACCGACGTATTCCTGTGGCGTCAGGATATCGGCGCGTATCATCGGTTCACGGGTTTCACGAATAAGGCTGGCGTCCGGCAGCTTGGCCGGATTTTCCACCTGCAACACCTCGCCCTGATTGGTAACGATCTCATACACCACCGTCGGTGCGGTGGTAATCAGGTTAAGATTATATTCGCGTTCCAAGCGCTCCTGGACAATCTCCAGGTGCAACATGCCGAGGAAGCCACAACGGAAGCCAAAACCCAGGGCCTGAGAGGTCTCCGCTTCGTAACGCAGTGACGCATCATTCAGACTCAGTTTATCCAGGGCCGCGCGGAACGCATCGTAATCCGTCGACTCCACCGGATACAGGCCGGCGAATACCCGCGGCTTGATTTCCTTGAATCCGGGCAGCGCCGCGGCGGCCGGACGGTGGGTGTGAGTGATGGTATCGCCCACTCGGGCGCTGCGCACATCCTTGATACCGGCTACCACATAGCCCACTTCGCCCGCACCCAATTCCTGGGTGGGCGTGCGCTTAGGGGTAAAGATGCCGACCTGTTCCGCCAGATAGTCGCGGCCGGTGGCCATGAGGTGGATCTTTTCGCCGGTTTTGAGCACGCCTTGCACCACCCGCACCAGCGATACCGTACCGAGATAATTATCGAACCAGGAATCGATGATCAAGGCCTGCAACGGCGCTTGCATATCGCCGGCCGGGGGCGGGATGTGGATAATGATGGCTTCGAGTATGTCCGTAATGCCTATGCCGGTCTTGGCGCTGACGCTGACTGCCGCGGTAGCGTCTATGCCGATGATATCCTCGATCTCGGCGATCACCCGCGGCGCATCGGCCTGGGGCAGATCAATCTTGTTTAATACCGGCAGGATCACAAGATTAAGCTCAGCCGCGGTATAGCAATTGGCCACGGTTTGCGCCTGCACCCCCTGGGCCGCATCCACCACCAGCAGCGCACCTTCGCATGCCGTCAGTGAGCGCGATACTTCATAGGAGAAATCCACGTGCCCCGGGGTATCGATGAGATTCAAGCGGTAGACTTTGCCGTCGCGCGCCTTATAGTCGAGCGCCACGGTCTGGGCCTTGATGGTAATGCCGCGTTCGCGCTCGATATCCATGGAATCCAGCACCTGCGCTTCCATTTCGCGCGCCTCCAGCCCACCGCAGATCTGGATGAAACGGTCGGCCAGGGTGGATTTGCCATGGTCGATATGGGCGATAATGGAAAAATTACGTATCCGCTGCCGGTCCAAACCGCTCATACCCTACCGCCCATATTAGTCCCACAGTTCCTGCCGACCCTGAACCCTAGGCTCAATAACAAAAGGGCGCCCTTGGCGCCCTCTCGCTAGCCGCCTCCGCCGCTTTAAGCGCGCAGGGAGGCAAAGATGTCCAGGGTATATCTTTATACCCGTGATAATAACATTGTTTCCTGCGGGAGATGAAATGCGTCCGCATACTGCCCGGGGCGATGCCCTATCAGCGTGCCTTGAGAGCTAAAAACAAGGCATTGGTACCGCGCCGTATGAGCATGGGCACGGGCTGGTCTTTGACGGGCCGGGTCAGATACACCCTGAGGTCGGCGACGCTACGCATAGGCATACCATCAACCTGCAAAATGACATCGCCGGTGCGCACCCCCGCCTCATAAAGCGCACCGCTAGGGACAGCCTCCACCAGGACCCCATGATTGACGCCCAGGCGTCGGCGCTGTTGCGGGCTTAAATCGCGCAACACCAAGCCGGTTCGATTCTGGCTATCGGCGTGGCTGGCGGCGGGAGGCGCTACCTGCTCCCGGGGTGGGGCCTGGGCTTCGGGCAACTCGCCGATAATCAGCCAAACAGTCTGCAGCCGTCCGCCGCGCATGACCGCCAGCCGCGCGCGCGTCCCGGGCAGGGTCTGGCCCACCAGCGGTGGCAGATCGGACGACATGACGATTTGACGCCCTTCAAATTCCACCACCACATCACCCACTTTCAATCCCGACTTGGCCGCGGGACTGCCGGCAAGGATATCGGCGATGAGCGCGCCCGCCGGTTTTTTCATGCCGAAAGACAACGCCAAATCGCGTGTGACATCGTGTATGGTCACCCCCGCCCAACCGCGCTGGAAATGCCCGTTGGCCTTCAGCTGCTTGACGATTTGCATGGCCAGGTCGATAGGCACCGCGAATGACAATCCCATAAAACCGCCGGTACGGCTGTAGATTTGTGAATTAACGCCTATGACCTCGCCTTGCAAATTGAACAGCGGCCCGCCGGAATTTCCCGGGTTAATCGCCACATCGGTTTGGATAAAGGGCACATAATTTTCTTTCGGCAGGCTGCGGCGCTTCGCTGATACGATGCCCGAGGTCGCGGAATTCTCGAAACCGAACGGCGAGCCTATGGCCAATACCCACTCCCCTACCTTGAGTTTATCGGGATCGCCAACCGTGAGCTTGGGCAGGCCGCTGGCATTGATTTTTAGCAGAGCGATGTCGCTGCGCGCATCGGTACCTATGATCGTGGCAACAAACTCGCGCCTATCGGTTAATTTGACGATGATTTCTTTGGCATTCTCCACCACGTGCGCACACGTAAGGATATAGCCATCGGTGGAAATAATGGAACCCGAACCCAGGGACTTACTATCGAAATATTCCGGCGCCCCACCGTCGCCGAAGTAATGCCGGAAAAAATCATCGAACGGAGCGCCATCAGGCGACTCCGGTGCGCCCGCGGGAGGTGCGGGGGCACGTCGCACGATTTGCGTAGTGCTGATATTGACCACACCCGGGCCATTGATCTCGACCAGTCGCGAAAAATCCGGAAGCTGGCGTTCAACCGCCGGCACTGCGGTAATAAAGGTAAGCAGGACGAGGCCGGAGGTGCATCTGAGTAGCGGATACATGTTTTACCTCGGGCTTGGGCACCCGATCGTTATTCTAGGTTACAGATAATGATGGTAAACCACTATTGGGGTGGTACCACCGATTCGCCCATCATATCCACCGTGGCGGCGGGCACCTCGCCCACTACCGTAACCCTGTGATTATGGACAACCCGAGCACGCGTATGCACCGCACCGATATGCACGCTGTCGGTAAAGTCATCGAGCGCCGACTTGTCTGCAAGTTTTTCTATAAATACTGACACCACCGCCAGACCATCGGAATAAATCATATGTTCTACCGCTGCCTTGCGCCGCGGTATCATACGCCGCATGTGCATGGAGAGCGTAAAACCCGGGGGTAAACGGCCCACCTTCCAGGTACTGTCCGCGCTGGGCGGTTGAATCGCGCCTTTACTCTCGCGGTGCCAGGCATGGTTTTTCCCCGAGGTATGCGGTTCAAAGGCAGAATCGGGAATTTTGCCATCGAAGTCGATGGACGTGAACATGAACTGCTCAATGGTGAGCCCCTTATTATCCACCAGACTGGCCTTGAGCAACAGGCCGGTTTCCTTGTCTGCCCAAAGGCGGTAGCCATAACGATAGCTGTCGCGTGGGGAAATTGTCACGATCTGGGCATTTCGATCCACCACGCGCTCACTGTCGCCCAGGGTTATCAGATAATTTTTATCCAGGTTGCGCAAAGACTGGGGTAGCAAAGAAGGAAAGCTGCGCGCCTCCAGCCGGCGCTGCTCTACCACCACCATATTTTCATCCGGGAGATAACAGCGAACTTCCTGGTCGGTACGGATGACCTCGCGCGCGGCACCATTTAAAGACACTAGCCGTTCGCGCACTAGGCCGCCCTGGACCTTGCGCAATATGCGCATACTTTCCAGTTGATCGCCGTGTTGATAAACAAAGAAACCGGAATAGCTGAGATCGCGTGACGCCTGGTTCATCTTCAACAGCCAAGCATGGGCATCGTCCCCAGCATGCACCGCCGAGTTGAGCAGCAACAGAAAAACAGCCGGCGGACAGCAGCGCAAACCACAGCGCATCATTTAGGGTCACGCATCATTATTAGCGTCGCGCATCATTAGTAGCGTCGCTTTGCCGTTTGTTGTTGCCGTGACCAACAATGCGCACATACGACATCATGCCATTCATCCCGGCGTTGGGGGTGAATTCGCTGTGTTCCACTAAATATGTGTTGAGCGTGCCCCGAGGCACAGCTTGTACCGGTCTGACTGCCGCCGGTGCGGCAAGCGCTGGCGGCGGGTTTTGCAAAGCGATTTGTGACGGGGAAACATTCGACGGCGACAAAGGCTGGAGGCTGAAAATAGCGACCGCTGCCACCGACGCCGCGATCGCCATGCCGGCTGCGACGCGAGTATAGGCTGGTAGCCTGGATATAAAGTAGGTGGAATAAGCCGATGTTGGTGTTTCCTGGCGTATCCCTTGCGCGATCCTATCCGCCAGGGCCGGCCCGACCATGACATCGAGTTCGTTGCGGATTACAGTGCTGATGAGATGATAACGTTCCCAAACTCCGCGCAACCCGCGATCGCTTTCCAGTGTTCGTATCAACCGATAATGTTCCAGATGACTTAGTTCATTATCAACCAGTTCAGAAATTTTCTCTTTCATCTTCGTGCCGTCCTGCTAACACTCGTGATTCAAAATCATCCTTGCTCAATGCTCAAAAAACATCCCTGCTTTACGTTAATTCTCCACTAAGGGCCGCAACTGATCATCGATGGCCTCACGTGCACGAAAAATACGCGATCGTACCGTACCAATAGGGCATTCCATGACCGTTGCAATCTCCTCATAACTCAGCCCGTCGATTTCGCGCAGCACGATGGCGGTGCGTAAATCCTCCGGCAGACTGGCCATGGCCTTTTCCACGGTTTGCGCGATCTCGTTGACTAGCATATGGCGTTCCGGTGTCAGGGTCTCGCGCAAACTCGCACCGGCATCCGTCAGCTCGGCCTCTTCGGCCTCCAGGTGCGACATGGGTGGGCGGCGTCCCTGGGATACAAGATAGTTCTTGGCCGTATTGATAGCGATACGATAGAGCCATGTATAAAATGCGCTGTCTCCGCGAAATCCTCGGATGGCGCGGTAGGCCTTGATAAACGCCTCCTGGGTCACGTCCTCGACTTCGGACCTATCTGACACGAACCGCGCTATTAATTTAGCGATTCTGTGCTGGTACTTTCTCACCAGAAGATCGAAAGCGGACTTATCCCCTTTCTGTACCCGCACCACCAATTCTTGATCGACACTGCGCTCGACCATGCGGGAAATTCCCCTTATACGTGTGGAGGTCGACGCTTACGTCACCCCATAGAGACCATGCTCGGAAAATAAAGTTCGCCCTGACACAACAAACAGGATTATAGTTTTCCTGTTTCGACATAAGACTGCCGTATCAGCACCAGTTAAATTAACATTTATTAGATAATTACATGATAATAACTCAAATAACCCACAGCTGTTCCCTTTAACCGCATTTAATTCCCCCCATGCCTAATGCCGAATCCTATGTTACTTCTGATGTCCTTGTTATAGGCGGCGGACTCGCCGGCCTGAGCCTGGCCCTGCGCCTGGCGCCCAAGGCCTCCATTGCCCTATTGGCCAAGGCCGATCTACCGCAGGGATCCAGTTTGTATGCCCAGGGGGGGGTCGCGGCGGTACTGAACGAAACCGATTCCTATGAAAATCATATCCAGGACACTTTAAAAGCCGGTGCCGGGCTGTGCCATGCCGATACCGTCGACTTCGTGGTACGCCATGGTCCGGCGGCCATACGCTGGCTCATAGACCAGGGCGTGCCCTTTACCTTCGAGACCGGCGCCGATGGCCTCCCCCACTACCATCTCACCCAAGAAGGCGGCCACAGTCACCGCCGAGTAGTACACGCGGCCGATGCCACCGGACGCGCCATGGAAACCACCTTGGAGGCCCTGGTACGGCGCAACCCGGCGATACATTTGTATGAACACCACATCGCCGTGGACCTGATCTCGCGCCAAAAACCGCGCTTAACCGCTGCCCTTGCTACAGGATCAGGTGAGGACAACCGTTGTCTCGGCGTCTATGCCTTGGATAAAACCACGGGCCAGGTCCGAGTCTTTAGTGCGCGCTATGTGGTACTGGCCACGGGTGGTGCGGCCAAGGTGTATCGCTATACCAGCAACCCGGATACCTCCACCGGCGACGGTATCGCCATGGGCTGGCGCGCCGGCTGCCGCGTGGCCAATATGGAATTCGTGCAGTTTCATCCCACGTGTCTCTATCACCCCCAGGCCAAATCTTTTTTGATCTCCGAGGCGGTACGCGGCGAAGGTGGTCGGCTGCTGCTGCCGGACGGCCAGCCCTTCATGCACCACCACGACCCCCGCGGCGAGCTGGCGTCACGCGACGTGGTGGCACGTGCCATCGACTATGAAATGAAGCGCCGGGGCCTGGATTGCGTATATCTGGACATTAGTCATAAGCCGGCGGACTTCATTATCGCCCACTTCCCCAACATCCACCGGCGCTGTCTGGAATTGGGTTTCGATATGACACGCCAGCCGCTACCCGTGGTGCCGGCCGCCCATTACACCTGTGGCGGTGTGATCACCGACCTCACCGGGCAAACCGATTTACCGGGGTTATATGCCCTGGGCGAATGCGCGTACACCGGCTTGCACGGCGCCAACCGGCTGGCGAGTAATTCCCTACTTGAATGCGTGGTGTTTGCCGAGGCCGCGGCGTCCGCCATACTGGCACAGCTGGAAAGCGCGCCGGCGCCGGCTACGACACTGCCCCCCTGGGACGAGAGCCGGGTATCCGATGCAGATGAATTGGTGGTGATCTCGCACAACTGGGATGAATTGCGCAGCTTCATGTGGGACTACGTGGGCATAGTACGCACCAACAAGCGCCTGGAACGTGCCCGACATCGCGTCCAGTTATTGCATGGGGAGATACGCGAGTACTACAGCAATTTCCGTATCAATAACGACTTGGTGGAACTGCGCAACCTGGCCCTGGTGGCGGAATTAATCATACGCTCTGCGGAACTACGCAAGGAAAGCCGCGGCCTGCATTACACGCGCGACTACCCGGGGCTGGATATGTCGCGCTCTCCACAGGACACGGTTCTGACCCCGGACAATTACTAAACATAGCGCCGCCGCATAAGGTGTAGAGTGGGCGACCGCCATGCGAGCCCATGGATGGGCGAGGTAGAGCGCTGTCGGGAACAGGCGCCGAGATGGCGGAAGTACTGGAAACGCAGGAGCAGTTTCCAGTGAACCGCCCACCAGCGTGTGCCGGTCGCAGCCCTGTATGGTGGGCGATGCCCACCCTACAACTATCGCTCTTCGGCATCTGCGGGATACTGGAGTAAATTCACGCACACACGCAATTCTCGAAACACCTCCGCCGCCACCGCGTCCCACGCCACTACCACGGAAAAATGGCGCACGGGCGCCTCGGCCTGCAAACGCAGAATCACCACACGCGGGTGGACATAGGATTCGGTCACGCTGCATGCAAACCACTCGGTGGCGTCGGCATAACACACTGCACCCCGGCCTGCCGTATCCAACTCCAGACCAACGATGGATCGCCGGTCGCAGCGCAGGGCATGCCGGCATAACTGCCGGTACAAACTGATAAGGAGTGCGGCGGCGAGCACCCAGCCTAGGCCGTTAGGCAAGGGCGTATACAACAACAATAGTAACGCCCCGAGTCCCGTTGCGAGTAGAATAGCCACTAGGAAAAAAGAAACTTTTATCTTTATCTTTAATATCTTATTGTATTTTTCTGACAATTTCCTTTAGCTCCCTATCGGTCACTTCCTGGTGTCCGAATAACCATGCCTGCAAGGTTTCATCCGACTCGCGCAATAGCCGCTCAAAGGCCAGACATTCGCCCTCGGTAAGGACGTGATATCCATGATCAAGAAAATCCATCAAGACCGTATCCAACTCCAGCGTCCCGCGCCGGCACTGCCAGCGTAGGCGGTTACGATGGTCTCTTGTGGTCGCAGTATCGGTCACACGATACGCTTTACTAATAGCTGTTTGATCTGACCTATGGCCTGGGTGGGATTGAGCCCTTTAGGGCACACATCCACGCAGTTCATGATGCTGTGGCAGCGAAACAAGCGGTAGGGGTCTTCCAGGTCATCGAGGCGTTCACCGGTCGCTTGATCGCGACTGTCCGCCAGAAAACGCCAGGCCTGCAACAGCGCCGCCGGACCCAAAAACCGGTCCGGGTTCCACCAAAACGATGGGCAGGCGCTGGAGCAACAGGCGCACAGTATGCATTCATACGACCCGTCCAAGCGCGCCCTTTCTTCCGGTGTCTGCAGGCGCTCGATTTCCGGTTCCGGATCGTGGTTGATGAGCCAAGGCTTCACCACCCGGTACTGGGCGTAGAACTGGGCCATGTCCACCACCAAATCGCGTATCACCGGCAGCCCGGGCAATGGCCGCAAGGTAATGGGTTGTGACAGACCTTGCAGCGGGGTGATGCATGCCAATCCGTTACGGCCGTTGATATTCATGCCGTCGGAACCGCACACGCCTTCGTGGCAGGAGCTGCGAAAGCTCAGGCTGTCGTCCAGGCCTTTGAGTTGCGCCAAGGCATCCAGCAACATCACCGAGTCGCCGGTATCGACCAGCTCGTAGTCCTGCATACGCGGGCGGGCACCGGTTTCGGGATCGTAACGGTAAATGGAGAATTTCATGCGCGCCTCGCTGGGGATGCCGTGGTATTACGATTCAGTAAACCCGTTTCTTCGGTGGAAACGATTCCACCGTCAGGGGTTTCATGCGTACCGGTTTGTAATCCAAGCGGCGGCCGCTTTTGTAATACAAACTATGTTTGAGCCAGGCACGGTCATCTCGCTCCGGGTAATCCACCCGGCTATGGGCGCCACGGCTTTCGGTGCGGGCGGCGGCCGAGACCACGGTGGCCAGGGCGATGTCCATGAGGTTTTCCAGTTCCAGGGCCTCGATGCGCGCGGTGTTAAATACCTTGCTCTGGTCTTTTAGGCGCGCTTGATGAAGGCGTACCTCCAATGCCCGGAGTTTATCCACTCCCCGGTCCAGCACCTCTTGGGTGCGGAATACACCGCAGTATTCCTCCATAGTGCGACGCAGTTCCATGCCCAGTTCGGCTACAGATTCCCCCTCCCCCTTCTGATCCCAGCGCCCCAGGCGATCCAAGGCACGCGCCACGGAAGATTCCTCCAGGGGCCGATGGTAGGGATGTTCGGCCAGATAGCTAAGGATGTGTTCACCGGCGGCACGGCCAAATACCACAATGTCCAACAGCGAGTTGCCCCCCAGCCGGTTAGCGCCATGTATGGAAACACAGGCACACTCCCCCACGGCATACAATCCTGGCACTGCCTCCTCCGGACCGTGGTGCGCCGGTGCCACTACTTGGCCGTAGCGGTTAGAGGGTATCCCCCCCATGATGTAATGGGCGGTGGGATACACCGGGATCGGTTCCACTATGGGATCCACATGCGCAAAACGCAGGGCGAGTTCGCGAATACCTGGCAGACGGGTCTTGATGACCTCGGGGTCTAGATGGTTCACCTTGAGCAACACATGGTCCTTGTCCGGCCCGCAGCCACGCCCTTCCCTGACTTCGATGGCAATAGCGCGGCTGACGACATCGCGGCTGGCCAGATCCTTAGCCTGGGGCGCGTAACGCTCCATGAAGCGCTCGCCGGTGCTGTTAATCAAATAGCCGCCTTCGCCGCGCGCGCCCTCACTGATGAGCATGCCCTTGCCGGCGATGCCGGTGGGGTGAAATTGTATGAACTCCATGTCCTGTAGCGGGATACCGGCGCGCAGGCACATGGCCATGCCATCGCCGGTATTGATGTGGGCATTGGTGCCGGTGCGGTACATGCGCCCCGCGCCCCCGGTGGCAATGAGAATGGTCTTGGCTTCGATAATCAGCGGCAGGCCGGTCTCGATTTCCAGTACCAGCGCCCCCAGCACGTAGCCTTCGCCGTCGGTAAGTAGATCCAAAGCGAAGAACTCATCGAAAAAATGGGTACGGGCGCGGATATTCTGCTGGTACAGGGAATGCAGTATGGCGTGGCCGGTGCGGTCGGCGGCGGCACAGGTGCGTGCCGCCTGTTCGCCACCGAAGTTCTGGCTCTGGCCGCCGAACTTGCGCTGATAAATACGGCCATTGGAGAGACGTGTAAACGGTACCCCGGCGTGCTCCAGTTCTATCACCAGGCGCGGCGCCATCTGGCACATGTACTCAATGGCGTCCTGATCGCCCAGATAGTCACCGCCCTTGACCGTGTCGTACTTATGCCAATGCCAGTTATCCGGCAACACGTTGCCCAGGGCCGCATTCATGCCGCCCTGGGCGGCCACGGTGTGCGAACGCGTGGGAAACACCTTGGATACCACCGCCACCGGGACATCGGCCTCGGCCAGTTGCAGAGCGGCACGCAGGCCGCCACCGCCGGCCCCGATCACCAGACAATCAAACCGGCGGCGCGCCACCCCCGCGGGCATCATGGCGGAAAACCCCAGAGTAGAATATGGCCGGTCCATAGGCCTAGGGCCAGCAAAATGACTAGGGTCACTGCCGTCACCGTGACACGCAGCCATAGGGGTTTAAGGTAATCCATATAGATGCTGCGCAATCCGACCCAGGCATGCACCAGAGCGCTGGCGAAAAAGAGACTCACGGCAACACGCACAGCGATGCCGGCCAACCACCCCTTCCATTGCAGATAGTCCGGAGCCGGCACCAGCAGCAGATAAATGACCGCCACCATGCCCAATCCACCCATATAGAGCGCCGTGAGACGCTGCGCCAGCCACTCCCCCAGGCCACGGTGGGCACTGCCGGTAGGCCGCCGGATCATAGCCAGCGCATCCCGAATACCAAGGCCGTCAGCCCAGTACCGGCGAGTACCGCCCACGCGCTCCAGCGTGCCACGCGGCGCGTGATCCCCACATCGATATCCAACAACAGATGCCGCACACCGGCCAAGAAATGCAGGGCCAAGGCCACGGCCAATACCATCAGGAGCACGCGCACCCCAGGCAGGGACAGATAGCCAGTGACCGTAGCATACTCGTCGGCGCTGGCAAGGGATTGTTGTAGGGCATAGAGCGATAGCGGCAGAGAGATCACCATCACCACACCGGTAATTCGATGCAAAATAGAAACGACGCCGGCCACTGGCAAACGAATCTGGAACAGATTCAAATAGACCGGGCGTTTATTTTTGTTGTTCATCGGCAAAAGTTTAGTCCATTAAGCCAGTATCATGGGGGCGTCCAGTGTGCCCGCCCCTGCCCAAGGTAGGCAAGCACCCGGGAGTGTAGCGTACTTCTTAGGCCGCGCCCTCGCGCTGCAATCCCATGGATGACAATAAGCTCTGCAGACCCGCGCGAAAGGGTGTGGCGGGGATTTTTCCAGCGAGCTGCTGCAGGCGCGCCACATCGGCGCAGGAACGCACGATATCGCCCACCCGTGCCGGGGCATACTGTCGCTCCAGGCCGCAGCCTGATACCGACTCCAGTATATCGAGTAGCTGTAATAAGGAATTTTCCGCCCCGGTGCCTACATTCACCGTTGCCCCTACCAAGGCCGGGCGCGCCAAACTAGCGGCGAGCAAATCGGCAAGATCGCCGACATACACGAAATCACGCGTCTGATTGCCATCACCGAATAGCGTCACAGGCTTACCCTGGCGCAAGCGTTCGACAAAAATACTTATCACCCCCGAGTACGGCGACGACGGATCCTGGCGCGGCCCATAAATGTTGAAAAAGCGAAAGGCGGTGCCGGCCAAGCCGTGTTTATGGAAGTAATAACGCAGATAGTGCTCGCCGGCAAGCTTGTCGGCCGCGTACGGCGACAGCGGGTTGAGGCGTGCCTCTTCCGGCACCGGAATGACCGAGGTATCGCCGTAGACCGCCGCGGAACTGGCATACAGAAAGCGCTTAACCCCCGCGGCGTGCGCCGCCTCGAGCAAATTGAGGGTGCCATCAAAATTGGAACGGTGGGTGGCGCGGGGGTCATCGATACTGGCCTGGACCGACGCCACCGCCGCCAGATGCACCACCGCCTGTACCCCGGGCATACATTTGTCTACCGTCGCGGCATCGCCGATGTCACCCTCGATAAATTCCAGTGCTGCATGTTGCGGCAAATTATGGCGTTTGCCGGTGGAAAGGTTGTCCAGTACCCGCACCCCATGACCCGCCGCTAGCAGGCGCTCGATCACATGGGATCCGATAAACCCTGCGCCTCCGGTCACCAGTATTTTCATTGTCATGCTCTCTATCCTGTTTAGACCCACTCGAACCCGGTGCCCATGACGCCGGGCGCCTACCGATGCATTATGAGTAATCTAGAGATATAATACAAAAATACCCGGCTCGACGTGTATATGGGGCAAACAGTGCAGCCAGAGGCTGCTATCAAAAAACCGCCCCATCATCATGTTTCGCCACCAACGCAAATCATCATACACAACACTCTACCTGGCACACTTTAGGGGGATTAAATGGCTGTAGTCGCTGTCGTGGGTCTGGGCTATGTAGGACTACCGCTCGCCGTGGAGTTCGGTAAAAAATTCACCACCATCGGTTTCGATCTTAACACCAAGAAAATCGACAGTTATCGGCGCTGCGTCGACCCCACCGGCGAGGTCACGGAGCAACAATTGCGCGCCGCCGACAAGCTCAGCGTCACCGCCAACCCCGCCGAACTGGCGAACGCGGACTTTATTATCATTGCCGTACCCACGCCCGTCATGATCGGACGGCAACCGGATTTCCAGCCCCTGATTTCCGCCAGCAGCCTGGTGGGTGCCCACATGAAAAAGGGCTGCATCGTGATCTACGAATCCACCGTGTATCCCGGCGCCACCGAAGAAGTATGCATTCCGGTGCTCGAGCAACACTCCGAGTTGAAATGGATGCGGGATTTTCACGTGGGCTACTCGCCGGAACGCATCAATCCCGGTGACAAGGAACATACCCTGACGCGCATCGTCAAGGTGGTGTCTGGTGACGACGCCGCCACTTTGGAGGCGGTGGCGCAATTGTATAGCAGCGTCATCACCGCCGGCGTGCATCGCGCATCGAATATCAAAGTCGCCGAGGCCGCCAAGGTCATCGAGAATACCCAGCGCGATCTCAATATCGCTCTCATGAACGAACTCGCCATTATATTCAAGAAAATCAATATCGACACCCTCGAGGTCCTGCAGGCGGCGGGCACCAAATGGAATTTTCTACCGTTCCGGCCGGGCCTGGTGGGCGGTCACTGTATCGGCGTCGATCCCTACTACCTCACGCATAAGGCCGAAATGCTGGGCTACCACCCAGAGGTGATACTTGCCGGACGCCGCATCAACGATGGCATGGGAAAATTCGTCGCCGAGCAGGTCATCAAACAAATGATCGAGGCCGGCAGCCCGGTTAAAGGCGCCAAGGTGATCGTACTGGGGCTGACTTTCAAAGAAAACTGTCCGGACCTGCGCAACTCGCGGGTCATTGATGTGATCAACGAATTGCGCACCTACGGTGTGGAGGTACACGTGCACGATCCCATTCCGGAGCCGTCCGAGGCCCTGGAAGAATACGGAATCACCCTGGTGAGCTGGGATGCCCTGCCCGTGGCCGACGGCATGATTGCTGCCGTGGCGCACAAGCAATTTCTCGCAATAAAACCCGCCGACCTTATGCGCAAAATAAGCAAGCATGGCTGTTTCTTCGACGTCAAGGCGCAATTCGATGCCACCGCCTTGCGCACCGCCGGTGCGCGTGTCTGGCGACTGTAAAATCTCGTGAGCGCCGCCGGCAAAATCCGCGGCGGCGTTCGACCCTCCCGCGCAACCTGAGTATATGTGTATGAATATCCTGATTACCGGCGTCGCCGGCTTTATCGGTTCGACCCTTGCCCTGCGCCTGCTAGACCGCGGCGACACAGTGTATGGTATCGATAACCTCAATGACTATTATTCGGTCGCGCTAAAGCAGACGCGCCTGGCGCGCTTTGCCAAGCACCCCAACTTCCGTTTTGAAAAACTCGACATCGCCGATCGCGAGGGTATCGCGCGTCTGTTCCGCGAGCAGCGGTTCGACGCGGTCATGAACCTGGCGGCGCAGGCTGGCGTGCGCTACTCGCTGGTGAATCCGGCGGCCTATATCGACGCCAATCTCGTGGGTTTTGCCAACCTGCTCGAGGGTTGCCGGCATTCTAAAGTAGGCCATTTGGTGTTTGCCTCTTCCAGCTCGGTGTATGGCGCCAATACCAAGCAACCCTTTTCCGAACACCACAATGTAGATCACCCGGTGTCACTCTACGCCGCCAGCAAAAAAGCCAACGAGTTGATGGCCCACAGCTACGCCCACCTGTTCGGTCTGAGCTGCACCGGCCTGCGCTTTTTTACCGTCTACGGCCCCTGGGGGCGGCCGGATATGGCGTTATTTTTATTTACCCAGGGCATACTCGCAGGCACGCCGATCAAGGTATTCAAACACGGCAAAATGGTGCGCGACTTTACCTATATCGACGATATCGTCGAGGGCGTGGTACGGGTGATAGACCGGCCAGCGTCGCCCAATCCACTCTGGTCGGGCGCTGATCCGGATCCGGCAACCAGCTATGCGCCCTACCGCGTCTTCAACATCGGTAACAGCCAGCCAGTAGAGCTGATGCGTTACATCAATGTGCTCGAAGACTGCCTGGGGAAAAAAGCCATCATCGAGATGCTGCCAATGCAAGATGGGGATGTGCCATCGACTGTGGCTGATGTGAGTGAACTGCAAGCGGCGACCGGCTTCAAACCCGCGACCTCGGTCGACGTGGGCATACAGCGTTTCGTCGAATGGTATCGTGGATATCATGGCGCATGAACGTGGGGCCGTGCACTGCCAGCGGTTTTCTTAATCTCGGGAGGCCGACGTAATACATCCCATGAACACGAACACTACATTCCGGGTCCAGATCGAAGATGCCACGGACATCGATACTATAGGTGACATGTGGCAGGGGCTAGAGGCGGAGTGCGAACTGTCATTCTTTCAGTCGTGGAGCTGGGTCGGTACATGGCTAAAGTCGTTGCCGGCTTGGACTCGCCCACGACTGCTTACTGCATACGCCGCGGACAAAATAGTAGGGTTAGCAATACTGGTGCCGCAGCGGGTGAGGCGCCACGGGATATTTTTTTCCCATGCATTGTTCCTTAATGAAGCCGGCGTGGCGAAATATAACTTCGTCGTTGAGCACAACGGTTTTCTTTTAAAATCCGGCAGCGAAGTAGAGATACTGACGCGGTGCCTGCAGTCTCTGGTCGCGGCACCCAAACGCTGGGATGAATTATTTATCAGCGCCGTGCGCACCGACAGTCCCCTGTTTCAAATACCCACATTGAGCGAACTCGGCCTGCGTCTGCAAGTGCTAAAAACCTCGTCGTCACGCTACGTAGACCTGGCGGAACTTCGCCTAAGCGGCCAGGACTACCTGGCAACATTAAGCAGCAATACCCGCTACCAGATACGGCGCGCGCTGCGCAAATACGCGGAAATGGGTTCGGTCAAGCTGGACGTAGCAAGCACACCGCAGCAAGCACTACAGTATTTCGATAAGCTGAAAGACCTTCACCAGACCTATTGGATCGCCAAAGGCCGGCCCGGATCGTTCGCCAATCCGGCGTGGGAGCAATTTCATCGCCGTCTTATCGACGCGCGCCATGCCCACGGTGAAATACAAATGATCCGTCTATCCGCCGGGGAAACAGATATCGGGTACCTGTACAATTTTGTTAAAAATGCTTGGGTCTATGCTCTGCAAAGTGGTTTTCGCTATGACGCTCACTCTGCCGCCCTGCATCCCGGCTATGTGAGTCATTATTTTGCCATCGAACATAATCTCACGCACGGTGCGGCCATCTATGATTTTCTGGCAGGTGATGCCCAGTATAAATCCAGCCTGTCCCAGAAGGAACACACTCTCGCGTGGATAGTACTGCAGCGCAAACGCTGGAAATTTATGCTGGAAGATAGTATGCGAACCATGGTTACCGCTATACGCGATCGCCAGGCATGGAGGAAGTACTGGAATAAATAAAGAAGCAAGTTCCAGTGGGGATGGTAAAAATACGGGCGTCAAGTCTCGTGAGGTGTATGCAGAAACATTTCCCCTGTAAAATCGGAAAAATCCCCCAGACCGGCCAAAACTAAAGGCAACCTCTAATAATTCGTCATTCCCGCGAAAGCGGGAATCCAGCCTTTTGAAACAGATTCTAAATCAATAACTTCTGGATTCCCGCCTTCGCGGGAATGACGGTTGTTGAATTTTCAGAGGTGCCCATAGGACTATCCT
>JANOTM010000364.1:0-2495 GCA_031416355.1 Gammaproteobacteria bacterium | reverse complement strand
ATGCGCGCCAGGCCATGGGCATGATCGCGCGCCACAAGCCCGGCGAAAAGATCCGCCTGCAGATCATGCGCAACGGCAAGAGTCTGGTGCGTGAGGCCCAGGCCATAGAACGGCCGGCGCAGGTGCTGCGTAGTCAGTGATTATTAAACGGCTGCCAGCGCTAGCGCGCGGGCTTTAAACCCTAATTGCGGGTCCCGCCCCGGCCGCTCTCGCGCATCCATGCGCTCCGCGGCACTCGCACATCCCTGTGCATCGCGGGCGGGGTACTTTACTTTGCTTGTGCAAAGAAAGTACCCAAAGAAAGCACACCCCCATCGCTCGCCGCGCAAAACCAGCGCGGTTCCCTGCGCTCCTCGCCCCACCGGGGCGCTGCGCAACTCGTAACGCCACTGTCGATGGCGTTACTCAGACAGTGCTCGCGAAATCCCCCCGGTGGGCCTGCGGTGCTCGGCGAGCTCAAAGGGGATTGGAAAATCTACATCTACTCCGTGACACTACTTAGATGTCAACACCATGATGGCTTTAGAAGAAAGGCTTTGATTAAGTTTTTACTGTTTATTTCGGGCTTGGGGTTTTATAGGTGTAGATGTTGGGTTGGTTTGGGGTTGATGTAACCCCCCTTGAGCTCGCCGAGCACCGCAGCCCCACCGGGGGGATTTCGCGAGCACTGTCTGAGTAACGCCATCGACAGTGGCGTTACGAGTTGCGCAGCGCCCCGGTGGGGCGAGGAGCACAGGGGACCGGGCGTGTTTTTCGCCCGGCGAGCGATGGGGGTGTGCTTTCTTTGGGTACTTTCTTTGCACAAGCAAAGTAAAGTACCCCGCCCGCGGGGCGGGACCCGCAATTAGCTTTTAAAGGCCGCGCGCTAGCGCGTACAACATACAAATACTTCCCCAGGCTCAGCAACATCAGGCCCTGCGCCGCGCAGTCTCACCCTGATCCAGTATGGGTTTAAGAAAGTGCCCGGTGTATGAATCCTTATTAGCAGCAATGGCCTCCGGCGTTCCGATAGCCACGATATGGCCGCCGCCGTCACCGCCCGCGGGGCCCAGATCCACCAGCCAGTCGGCGGTTTTTATCACGTCCAGGTTGTGTTCGATGACGACCACGGTATTGCCGTGATCGCGTAGGCGGTGCAGCACCACCAGCAGCTGTTTGATGTCGTGAAAATGCAGGCCGGTGGTGGGTTCGTCCAGGATATAGAGCGTGCGCCCGGTATCGCGCTTGGACAGCTCGCGTGACAGCTTGATACGCTGTGCCTCGCCGCCCGACAGGGTGGTGGCGCTCTGGCCGAGGGTGATGTAGGACAAGCCGACGTCGAGCAGGGTATCGAGTTTACGCTTGACCACCGGGATGGCGTCGAAAAATACCGCCGCCTCTTCCACCGTCATGTTCAATACTTCGTGAATATTCTTGCCCTTGTACTGGATATCCAATGTCTCGCGGTTATAGCGCTTGCCCTTGCAGATGTCGCACGGCACGTAAATGTCGGGCAGAAAATGCATTTCCACCTTGATGAGTCCGTCGCCTTGGCAAGCCTCGCAGCGGCCGCCGCGCACGTTGAACGAAAATCTTCCGGGATTGTAACCGCGCGCACGCGACTCCGGCGTGGCGGAGAACAACTCACGCAACGGCGTGAACAGACCGGTGTAGGTCGCCGGATTGGAACGCGGTGTGCGGCCTATGGGGCTTTGATCGATATCGACCACTTTGTCGAACTGTTCCAGCCCGTCGATGCGATCATGCGCGGCCGGCTCCAGATTGCTGCCATAGAGGTGCTTGGCGGCCACCGCATAGAGCGTATCGTTGACCAGGGTGGATTTACCCGAACCGGAAACGCCGGTGACGCAGGTGAACAGCCCTACCGGTATGGCGGCATCGATATTCTTGAGGTTGTTGCCGCAAGCACCGCGTATGACGATCTGGTGCAGCGGGTTCTGCGGGGTACGGCGCGCGGGTATGTCTATGGCCTCGCGGCCGGATAAATAGCGCCCGGTGATGGAATCGGGGTTGGCGGCTACCTCTTCCGGGCGTCCCTGGGCCACGATATGCCCGCCATGTACACCGGCGCCGGGCCCAATATCCAAAACATAATCGGCGGCGCGGATAGCATCCTCATCGTGCTCCACCACGATGACGGTATTGCCGAGATCGCGCAGGTGCCGCAGGGTATCGAGCAGGCGCGCATTGTCGCGCTGGTGCAGGCCGATGGAGGGCTCGTCCAGCACATACATCACCCCCACCAGGCCGGCGCCGATCTGCGATGCCAGGCGTATGCGCTGCGCCTCGCCGCCGGATAGGGTTTCCGCCGAGCGCGCCAGGGACAGATAATCGAGCCCGACATTCACCAGGAACCCGAGGCGGTTCTGGATTTCCTTGACGATCTTGTCGGCGATTTCGCGGCGTTTGCCTTCGAGTGCCAGATCGCCGAAGAAACCGAGCGCCGCCGCGATCGGCATGCGGGTGATTGCGTGTATCGGCTGCTGCGCGATGAA
>JANOTM010000363.1:0-2519 GCA_031416355.1 Gammaproteobacteria bacterium | reverse complement strand
GTTCATGGCGTGCCTCGTTCTGTGACTGTTCATTAACGTGGGCCGGACTGGCCCTTGCTTGCTATATCTCTCTGATGCTATCTGCTCGCGCGTGCCGCGTACTCTTCGGGCGTCAGGGTACGCATGGACAAGGCATGGATTTCCGCCTTCATTTTGTCGCCCAAGGCGCCGTAGACCATCTGGTGCTGGGCCACCATGCTCTTGCCGGCAAAATCGGAGGAAACGATCACCGCTTCGAAATGATGTCCGTCGCCCACCACATCGGCCCGCGCTCCGGGCAGGCCGGCTTCGATCAGGCGTTTAATATCGTCTGGTTGTACCATGGAGCGTTAATGTTACCTGTTGGTCTGATTTTCAAGGAACTAGAGGATACGCTGCACCGGGCGAGCAATAAAGGCCGGATGCTGGTTTATTTCGCTATAGCCCCACTATGGCCATAGATTAACTGCGTATTTTATACCCGCGCGCCAGCAGCGCCAAGGTAAGCAGCGATATTGCCAGCAGGAAGGCCGCCACTACTGCCAGGCTAAATAGGGGATGCACATCGGAAACCCCGAAGAACCCATAGCGGAACCCGTCTATCATGTAGAAAAACGGGTTGAGATGAGAAAGCTGCTGCCAGAAAGGTGGCAAGGAATGGATGGAGTAAAACACGCCGCTTAAGAACGACAGCGGTATGATAATGAAATTCTGGAAACCCGCCAGCTGATCGAACTTATCCGCCCACAGGCCGGCGATAATACCTAGGGCGCCCAGGGCGGCACTGACCAGCGCCATGAACAATAGAATCAGCGCCGCGTGGTCCAGGGGCAGCTCCACAAACGGCAGTGCCGCTAGATAAACCCCCGCCCCCACCGCCACCGCGCGCGTCATGGCCGCCAGGACAAACGCCAGAAAAAACTCCAGCGACGACAGCGGTGCCAACAACACAAACACCAGGTTGCCGGTGATCTTCGACTGAATGATGCTGGACGAGCTGTTGGCGAAGGCATTTTGAATGATCGACATCATCACCAGGCCGGGTATGAGAAAAGTGGTATAGCCTATGCCGGGATAGACCTGCACATGCTGCGCCAGCGCGTGCGAAAAAATCAGCAGGTATAAGAGCGAGGTGATGACCGGCGCCAGCACCGTCTGCATGGCGACCTTATAGAACCGCAGCAGCTCCTTGTTGTACAGCGCCCACATGCCGCGCAGATTCACGCCGGCCTCCGGGGCTCGTTGCCCTCGCGGCGCGTGATCTCCATAAATACGTCTTCCAGATCCGGTTCCTGGGTGTGTAGATCGGTGATGGTGGCGCCGCTGGCGCGCAGGGCATCGACGATATCGATAATGGAATCGCTGGTGCCGCGGTTGAGCTGAAACACGATGCGGTTACCCTCCCGGCTTTTGACCTGCGGCGCCAGGCTGGCCGGCAGTTGCGCCACCGGCGCGGTGGTGGTGACGCTCAGGGTAAACGCGCCCATGGCGCGCGCCAACAGGCCGTCCTTGGTGTCCAGCGCCACCACGCCGCCATGATCGAGTATGGCGATGCGATCACACAGCTGTTCCGCCTCTTCCAGATAATGGGTAGTGAGAACAATGGTGTGGCCCTCGCGGTGCAGGCGCTGGATAAATTTCCACAAGGACAGACGCACGCTCACGTCGACGCCGGCGGTGGGCTCGTCCAGCACCACGACTTCCGGTTTATGCACCAGGGCCTGGGCCACGAGTACGCGGCGCTTCATACCACCGGATAGAGTGCGCATGTTCGCGTGCGCCTTGTCCGTCAACATCAAGGTCTCCAGCAATTCCTCTATCCAAGGGTGATTCTCGCGCCCCAGGCCGAAGTACCTGGACTGAATACGCAGCACTTCGCGCACGCTAAAAAATGGATCGAACACCAACTCCTGCGGCACCACGCCGATGGCGCGGCGCGCGGCGCGGTAATCCTTCACCACGTCGTGTCCGAGCACCGCAACGCTGCCGCTGTCGGCGCGCGCCAGGCCGGCGATAATATTGATGAGCGTGGATTTGCCGGCGCCGTTGGGGCCGAGCAGTCCGAAGAATTCACCGCGCGCAATACTGAAATCCACGCCATTCAACGCGCTTACCGATCCATAGCGTTTGTATACTTTATTAATGGCGACGGCGGCGGACACTAAAGAAACTCTGAACAAGTTGTCATGTCTCGCACAGCGAGAAATCTGACATTGAGATAGTTGGACGTCATCATGGTGTTGCTAGTGTAGTGCTTCGCTCTCTCTAGAACTAATGTTTACATCAGCGCTCTCCTGCGCTCAAAATCCAGAGTCCCTTCTCCCCTGGGGAGAAGGATAGGATGAGGGGCAAGGACCGAAAGACCCCCCCCTTCACCCTAACCCCCCCGTTGGGGGGGGGACCGCACGGCCAAAGCGGTGTTGCCGCGAATTGACGCCATGAACCGTGCGCTCTCTTCCCTCACCCGGCCCTGCGGGCCACCCTCTCCCGCAAAAACGCGGGAGAGGGAAAGCCGGTCGGCCTGCGGCCGGTTCATGGGT
>JANOTM010000362.1:0-6797 GCA_031416355.1 Gammaproteobacteria bacterium | reverse complement strand
GCAGAGCCGTCAGATTTACAGTCTGATCCCTTTGGCCGCTCGGGAACCCCTCCAAAACATAAGCCGCGCATTATGCTGGAGAGGCGCCTACGCCGTCAACGGATTCCGGCATGAAATATGCCAAAGGATTATGGATTTGCCCCTTGCCCTCGGCAACTGCTCTACCCAAACCGGGTAGGGTGGGCGACCGCCATGGATGGCGGAAGTACTGGAAACGCAGGAGCAGTTTCCAGTGAATCGCCCACCACACGTGGCTGCGGTCGGCACGCTGGTGGGCAATGCCCACCCTACAGCTACGTCAAGCGTTTTGCTGCTGCCGTATCAAATTCAGTGCGGAGCCTGCCTGAAACCAAGCAATTTGTTCCAGCGTAAGACTGTGTAGGGCCTGGAAGTTCGCCAGGGTCGCGTCCGCGTGCTGCACCTGCACCTGCACCGGCTTACCCGGGGTCAGCATATCCAGCCCCAGAAACGTCAGCCGGTCATCCTTAAGAATGCGCTCATAATCCGTGGGGTCGGCGAACACCAAGGGTAGAACACCTTGTTTTTTAAGGTTAGTTTCGTGTATTCGGGCGAAGCTGCGCACCAGTACCACATGGCAGGCGAGGAAGCGCGGTGACATGGCGGCATGTTCGCGCGAACTGCCCTCGCCGTAATTCTTGTCTCCCACCGCGACCCAGCCCTGACTGCGACCTTTATACTCCCGCGCCAGCGCCGGCAGGGCTTGCCCAACCTGGCCGGTATAGACGTTATAACCTGTGCCGGGCAGGCTGGAAAAGGCGTTGTCGGCGCCGGTAAACATATTGTCGCTAATACGATCCAGGTGGCCACGGAACTTGAGCCAGGGTCCGGCGGGAGAAATGTGATCCGTGGTGCATTTGCCCTGTGCCTTTAGCAGTACCGGCAGATCCCGGTAACCGGTGGTTTTATCCAGCGGGGTAAAGGGTTCAAGGAGTGCCAGGCGTTCGCTGAGCGGGTCCACCCGCAACACCACCTTTTCAGGTGTGTCCGTGGGAGGAACATAACCGGAGACACCGGCATCGAAGCCCTGCACTGGAAATTCCACGCCGCTAGGAGGCAAGAGTTTGAACACCGACCCATCCTCCATCACCACGCCCTGGTTCACCGGGTCCCTATCGAGCCTGCCGGTAAGGGCATAGGCCGTCACCACTTCGGGGCTGGCGATAAAAGAATGGGTGCTGGGATTACCATCGTTGCGCGCCGGAAAGTTGCGGTTGTACGAGGTAAGTATGGAATTCTTCGTGCCCTTAGGCATGTCCGGGCGCTCCCACTGACCTATGCAGGGGCCGCAGGCATTGGCCAGCACCGTAGCGCCTATGGCCTCGAGATCCGCCAACAGCCCGTCGCGTTCGATGGTGGCGCGTACCTGTTCCGAGCCCGGAGTAACCAGGAACGGCACCCGCGCCCTCAGGCCCTGGGCCCGAGCTTGGCGCGCCACATGGGCGGCGCGGCCGATGTCTTCATAAGAAGAGTTGGTACAGCTGCCGATGAGGGCGGCGGTCAACTGCGGCGGGTAATCGTATTTACTGACATCCGCGGCCAGGTCCGAAATGTTGCGGGTGAGATCGGGGGTATGGGGGCCCACCACCTGGGGCTGAAGCTTGGATAGATCGATCTCCACCACTTGGTCGTAGTAGTTCAAAGGATCCAAAGCCACTTCCGGGTCGGCCACCAGATCCGCCGCCGCACCCTCCGCCAGCTGGGCCAGGTCGGCGCGGCCGGTGGCGCGCAGATAGTCCGCCATGCGCACGTCGAACGGAAACACCGAGGTGGTGGCGCCGAGTTCGGCACCCATATTAGTAATAGTGGCCTTGGCGGTGCAGCTGATGGCACGCGCGCCGGGCCCGAAATATTCGATAATCTTATTCGTACCGCCGCTCACCGTGAGCATGCCGGCAAGTTTAAGTATCACATCCTTGCCACTGGCCCAGCCGGACAACTCGCCCGTCAGGTGCACGCCCACGAGTTTTGGCCACAGCAATTCCCACGGCATGCCGACCATCACGTCCACTGCATCGGCGCCGCCGACGCCGATGGCGAGCATGCCTAAGCCGCCGGCATTGGGCGTGTGCGAGTCGGTGCCGATAATGAGTCCGCCGGGGAAGGCGTAATTTTCCAACACCACTTGGTGAATAATGCCGGAGCCGGGTTTCCAAAAACCCATGCCGTACTTGGCGCCGGCGGAGGCGAGGAATTGGTAGACTTCGTAATTGGTGCTGTCCGACACCATGAGGTCCTGGCGCGCGCCCAGTTTGGCGCGTATCAGGTGATCGCAGTGTATGGTGGTGGGCACAGCGGCGGTTCTACGGCCAGCGGAAATAAATTGCAGTATCGCCATTTGCGCCGTGGCATCCTGCATGGCCACCCGGTCGGGCCGCAGGTTGACGGTAGTCACCCCGCGTTCCGGCAGCTCGGCACCGCATCCCGGCGCATCGCAATGGGCAAACAAGATTTTTTCCGCCAGCGTCAGCGGCCGGCCGAGACGCTTGCGTAAGGCGCTGAGTTTTTGCGGTAGCGCCTGGTAATAGGCGCGGATCGCACCCAGCGCGTCAGCGGGAAATTTTTCCATGGGGTTCCTGATTGAAATGCAAGTCTAGTGAGTGGGCTCTATTGTATCAAGAGCAGGGGCACGGGCATGGGTCATTGAGAAAGTGCGAACTTTCACTGCGCGCGCCTCCACTCTTACAGCGCAAGGGGCCGGAACCGACCAGCTCCCGAGGAAATAGTGAGCCCGCAGAGGGATTTGAACCCCCGACCCTCTGATTACAAATCAGATGCTCTACCACTGAGCTATGCGGGCAAATAGGTGCATTGTAGATACTGAGGAGGCCATTAAATAGTGCACACCGCCTGCTACACAGTCCCTTCTCCCTCCGGGAGAAGGACAGGATGAGGGCCGGTTTTGCCGTGGTTTGCCCTCACCCCTCTCCCTCTCCCAGAGGGAGAGGGAGAAAAGCGGTACGCACTATTTAGCGGCCGGGTCAGTAAGACGCTGTGGCATGCGGGCGGAGAAATGTTTGATGCTGCGCGGCTTATTAATGATGATTAGCTCCAGCCGCGCACGTTGTTAGCCACCGAACCATCCCGATCAGCCGAAGCGCCATGCCTCGATACCGCGGCCCTTTCCTGTACCTACACAAAGCGAGGCCAAATTGTATGTAAATGCCCGGGCAAAGGCAATGCGATCACTACCCGTATCCCCCACCACCCCATTCCCTATTTTTGCTTTTCATCGCCGAACTTCCACCCGCAGATATCGGGCACTTTACTATTGTGAGATAGAACCGGGTATCGCCCCAGCCGTGGGCACGACCGGCGGTTCACCGCAGGCAGAGGTGCGCGCATGCAGCTCGGCGTCGGTCCAGCTCATTTTTTTCAACTGGTTTATCAAGTCATCGGGCTGATCGGCGGGCATGTCCAGCCAGTACAGGGTACGGGTACGGTAGCGGGTTTCCTGTTTTGCGTGTATGCCTTTGGCCGCAAGTTCGTCCATGCGATGACGCGCGTTGTCGACTTGGGAAAATAAACCTAGGGAAATAATATTCTCCATACCCGGTTCCTGCATAACGTAATGGTCGTTGATGCCTAAGCGCGCCAGTTCTTCGCGTTTGGTGTCGGCGGCCTTGCGGTTGGCCAGGGGGGCAAGATAAATCCAGTAGCTCGATTCGATGCGGTCGGCGTCCACGCGTTGCGTGTAGGCAAGCTTGCCCTCTACGAGTCGCTTGCCGGCCTGCTCCGCCAGCTCGCTGGTGTCGAACGGGCCTATGCTCACGCAGGCGCGTGGTTTTTCCGTGGACGGCGGCGGCGCGGCGGCGCTGGTGGCGGGTGGGGCCTTATTTGCCACCGGCCGCGGGCGCAGGCTCAAGCCAGGTGACGTAAGCGGAACCATGCGATCGGCATTCACCGGCGGCAGCGGCATGCGGCCTTCCTCGGGTGGAGAAACGCGATACCAGCTGGCCCACATGAGCAAGGCGATATTGAACAAAATCAGAACGGCGAATAACCAACGCAATACCCAGACCAGGCGTGCCTTCATGCGAGCGACTCGGCGATGCGCGCCAAACCCTGCAACACCAGATCCGGTACGGATTGTATAGGGTAAGCGATACGACCTTGCAGATACGGTGCCAAACGCGGCCCATCGCCGCCGGTCAGCAGGACTTGCATGTCTTTACCAAGACCTGCGCCCAACTCAGTTACGATGCGTTCCACTGCGCCTAGCAAGCCATAGAATGTACCGGCGGCCACCGCGTCGGCGGTGGTGCGCCCAAAGCAGCTGGTGTCATCGCCCTCGATCTCGCTAATACCTGCGGCACCGACACGCAGTGACTGGCGCGCCAGGGCGATGCCCGGAAAAATCACGCCACCCACAAACTCACCCGCGGCGTTGAGTGCATCGATGGTCGCCGCCGTGCCGCAATCCACCACACACGCCGGCCCTTGCGTTAAGTGGCGCGCGGCAATCAGCGCCGCCCAACGATCGCTGCCCAAGCGGGCGGGCTCGCGATAGCTATTTTTCACGCCCCAACCGGCTGCCGCCGCGACCACGAAATGGACCCGCGTCACGGGCCAGCGCCGCTGCACCCACTGCCGCACATCCTGTTCCGCGGCCGCGCCCGCGACGCTAGTCGCCACTATCCATTGCGGCGGCGGAATATTGCCCCAGGCCAGCTCGAGTTGCCGCAACATGTCAGCCGTGCGCACTAGCGCCCGGCTCGTGTGTCCAGGGCAATTGGACAACGTCCATTTGAGGCGCGTGTTGCCTATGTCCACCAGCAAGTTCATAGGCAGTATCCCGAATTTAATTCTGGCGCCACGGACACCGGCCGCAGGCTGATCTCTCCGGAATAAAAGCGCTGTGGCTCACCCTGGTCATCATCGATCAACAGCGCGCCGGTCTCATCGATACCGCGCACGGTGCCCAATGTCATCGTGTCGGCCTGCAATAGGCGCACTTGTTTATGCGCAAAGCAGTGGTTCGACTCCCATTCGGAACGAAACGTAGCCAAACCCGTCGCTTCGAACACCTGAAACATCTGCCGCAAATGGTGGATCAACAGGGCCGCAAGCCGGTTGCGATCTACTGCGTCGCCGAGTATGCCGTGTAGATCTATCCACGGTTGATCGATGTCGGCCGCATCCGCGGCGTTCAGATGTACGTTAAGACCCAGCCCCAGCACCGCGACACACGGGCCACTGGCCTCACCGCGGATATCCACCAGCAGGCCGGCGAGCTTGCGTTCCTGCCATAGAAGATCGTTCGGCCACTTGAGACCGACGCCGTTCACGCCATAGTCGCGCAGCGCGCGCAGAACCGCGACACCCGCAGCGAGGCTTAGGCCCGCGAGCGCCGCCGCGCCGCTATCGAAACGCCAGGCCATGGATAACATAATATTGCGCCATGGCGTGGCGACCCAGTGGCGTCCACGGCGTCCGCGCCCCGCGCTCTGGCACTCGGCCAGGCACACGCGCCCGGCGATGCCCTCAGAGGGTAAACGCAGGAGGTGCGAATTCGTGGAATCGGTTTCATCCAGAATCTCGATCGCTATATCTGTCGCCAAGGATGGTGGAGGTACTGGAAATGCGGGAGCCATTTCCAGTGCGCCGGCATCGGCCCGGCACTGGAATTCATAAAGTATACGTTCCCGCTGTAGAGGTACCCATGATGCCATCAGACGATAACCTCGGCCCGGCATTCGCTGTATTGCAAAACCCCTATCACCCAGGGATTTGACCGCCTTGCACACAGCAGCGCGGCTCATACCTAAAGACGCTCCCAGATCCGTTCCGGAATGCAATTGGCCGTCGGACAGCAGCCGGAGCAAGGCATGGCGCGTGGTCATGTGAGAATACTATCAGGCCAGCGGCGAGTTGGGCGAATTCCGGGGCTTTCTATAGCCGAGCGTAACACCCCGGATGTCACCGGCCCTTGGCTTCGGCCGCGGCTTGGTGCCGCATGAGCTCGCTCACGGTCACGAGTTTGAAACCACGTTTCCGCAGGCGCTTGATGATCCTGGGCAAGGCATCGGCCGTCTGCCAGCCGCGACCATTAATATGCATGACTATAATAGACCCGTTCTTGGCCACGGTGGTGACGTACTCCACCAGTCTATTCTTGGTCACATGTACATCGGGATCGCCGGAAGCCAAGTCGTATTGGATAGTGGTCATGCCGGCCTCGGCCGCGAGCCGCACAATTCTTTCGTCGAATTCGCCATAAGGGGCGCGGAATAAGGTGGCCTGCCGACCGGTGAGGTCATACATGATCTCCTGGGTCCATTGCAGTTCCGCGCGGGCGCGCTCGTCCGAAACCGTGGTCATATGGGGATGCAAAAAGGTATGGTTGCCTAACTCAAATTGGGGGATAGATGCCAGATAGCGTGTCTGCTCGGGCCATTCTTCCATCCACTTGCCACCGAGAAAAAGCGTTGCGGGGGCGTGCATGGCCAACAAGACTTGGGTGATGCGTTCATCGTATTTGCTGGGACCTTCGGTGGAACAGGCGTCGAACGTCAGGGCCACTAGCCTTACCTTACGCGCCCCGCGTACCACTACCCGCGGCGCGACCGGCGGCAGCGGCGGGAGTGCGGCACGCTCCATTGTCGGTGGTTCGTAGGGCAGCGGTTTGCCTTCGGCGAGTTCGTCGTGTATCGCGCGCGGACGCGTGGGAGTGGAGCAGGCGCTCAGCGCTACTATAAGGGCTAGCGCCGTTCCGGAAAACTGCCATCGCCCTCTTTGGCTGAAGTACTGGCGCCAGGCCTCTCGAGGCAAATGCAGGA
>JANOTM010000361.1:0-8222 GCA_031416355.1 Gammaproteobacteria bacterium | reverse complement strand
TGGCTTCGTCCATGCGGCTGGCCACCGCTGAATCTTTCTTGAGCATGTTGATGCCCGGACCGAACGCCACGATTTCGATATCGATTTTGTCTTTGCCCAGCTCTTTCTGGAAGTTCTTGGCGTTATTAAGGGCCAAGTTCCATTTATCCGCGTCGTTGTCGCTCATCTGTATGACGACACCGTGCTTATCGCCGGCGTGGACTATGGGCGCGGCGACAAAACCGAGGGTAAACACGAATAGGGCCATGAGCCCGGCTTGCTTGAAGGATATAGACATAGTGTTTGTTCGCTCCTGTATGCGTGAGTGGTACAGGTTATCTTGGCGACAAGAAGATATTGAACCACTCGATGAAATTCAACAACCGCGCTGGATTGCCCGGAGATTGAGCGTGAGGATTATGGTAGGTAAAAAAAAACGGCCCGGCGTATGCCGGGCCGTTATGATGCTAACTATATGTCGCTTACAAAGATGGGCAAGTGGCCGCGGTGGCGCCGTTAAGCGGTTGCACGACTTTGAACGGATACGGATTGATAGTCGGCAGTCGTTTGACGGTGATGCGATGCAGCGGGAGGTTATTGGCTGTCACCAGTCCCTCGATCCCGCCTTGGGCCGCCGGTGCCCTCAGGTACTTGACCACGGCCTCGGTGACGTCGAGCAGTGTATTGCTGTCGGGCAATGGAGCGCCTGGAACAAGATCGATAACCTGAAGGTCGTTAGTAATCACCTGGATTAAGCGGCCACGGCACGGATTGCAGTTGTTAATGGTGGTCGGGTCGTCCGCAAACCAGTAGCCGCCTACGCTATACGGCGAATTGCCGCTGGCGCAGACTTTGGTTGTGGGACTATATTTGTCGGTCGTGTTGATGAGCACTCCGCCCACCTTGATGTTGGTACCGCGGTCCGTTGCACCATCGTTGAGAGAGCCGGCACAGGCATCGAGTTCGAAGCTCACATTACTGTAACCGAACATCCAGCCGCCCACCCACGCCGTGGGATCCGCGTTAAAGACGCCCAGGGTCGAATTCTCGACCTGCACCTTTAAGTCGGCGCCGCATGCCTTGGGGGACTTTCCGAGCTTGGAGGCGATAGGGATGTAGTGGTAGATGTCTTGCATCGTAATCGGCCAGCCGGTCGGTATATGGGTACCGTAACGGAATCCGCGGATGGCGGCGGCGTCGGTAGCGGCGGCCCAACGCATGGCATCGGCGATAAGATTATGCGATGATCCTTCGACCACGCCGGGCATGTCCTCATCCATAAAGTTCGAGCGATGCAGGGGGACCTGGGTGTAGGCGATGGTTTCGTCCACCGGACGCATCAGGGTGGTAGTGTTGCCGCCCACCGTGACCTGCTGGCCAGTTACGAAGGTCGCGCTCACGAACGGCTTGCGTACCTCGGCAACCTTGGCGGCCACCGTTCTGTCCTCGGGGATGGCGTCGGTGATGATGTGCCGCTTCCACTCCCATTCCACTAACTTGCCATTCTGTATTTCCAGCTCCATCTCGCCCACCATGGTGCCGTCCTGACCTTCTTCGACGATGATGGTGCCAGTGGCGGTGACGATGGGCTTGGTGGTTTCCTCGTGCATGTCGGAGCTTAAGACCACGTCCACCCCGGGATAGGCCTCGGTCAGTTTGATGCTACGTGCCACTTCCATTTCCGATATCATTACTACCAGATCGACCTTCTCCTGGTTGCGCAGCGCTGCTATGTAGCACGGCAGTTCGGTTTTTCCATCGGTGAACTGGTAATTCGCGGTGACCTTGGCGCCAATGGCCGCGATTGCCCGCGCCGTGGTAAAGCTGAGGATGCCGACCTTCACTTTACCTACCTGCTTGATCTTGTAGGCAGGAAGCACGCGCTTGAATTTATTGCCGCTGGCATCGGCGATGCCACAGGCGGCAGTGGAGTCGAACTGGTTGGTGTAGTAGAGATTGGATGCCATGGCGTTCCACGGTGCCAGAGGTGCGTTGCCGTTGGTTCCGATGAACACCTCTTCGAAGCGAGCCGGCCCGTAGAGGAAATCCCAGTTACCAGGGGCATGGGCGTCGATTTTAAACAGGTTGAGCACGTCGACCATCGCCTGACCACGCGTGAACAGCGCCTCACCCGAACCCTGCAAGGTGTCGCCGGTGTTGATTAAGAGCGAGCGGTTAACGCCATTCTTGGTCGAATCCTTGCGGATATTTTTAATCACGGTGTACATGCGTGCTACTCCGCCTTCCATCCGGCCGGTGGTATCACTGCGCACGTTGGGACGTGCGACGAGATGACCGTGGATATCGCCAGTGTGGATAAGGGTTACCTCACCGCTGCCGGCGTAGACCGTCGCAGGGATTATACTGGTTGCGACTATCGCGGCCCCGCCGAGTGCGGCGGCGAGGGTTTTGATGTGTACTTTGGAAAAAAGATTCCGGTATAGCATGGATCCCCCTAAATTTGGTTTTTTCTAGATGTCAGCAAACTCGAAATTGAGATCGCAGAGGCGGATCATAATCGGTATTTCCCCCTAACCACAAGGTTGATCTGTTCTAGATGATGTACGACGTTTAGGTGTGATTTTTATTCCAAATATTTTCATCATTTTTTGATGAAATAAGGCCGTCAGATTTAAGACTTAATCCAGGTCAGCGACATTTTATATGGGAAATGGTCAAGCACACCAATTAAATACACGGTATTGCCCACCCGCAGATGTTGGCCGCAGCCATGTTTGGTGAGAGGTCTAGCGCCAATACTTCCACCATCCCGGTGCCTGTTCCCTATAGCACCCTATCTTGCACCTGGAGATATACATTCTATCCGTGCATCGAAAATTTCGAGCAGGAGCATGTTCGAATGCCCCGCGCCAAACCTGCACAGGTGCGGAAGACCCTCATGCAGGAGCCTGGGTTGCGGCAATCGGATCTGCGTGAGATCGGCAGTCAAGGCGTGGTATCGGAAGTAGCTGATCGGCACAACCTGAATACTTGCCAAATCGCCAAATTCGTGTTGCTAGACCGCCTAAAGGCTACATTCGTTTTGACAACCCGTCTTCTGATCGATTCTTCACTTCCATCAAGTTGCGCAAACAACTCGAGAGATACTCGATTAAACGCCTCCATGTTCTCGGGGATGTCAGCCATTTGTGGCTCCTTCAAGCGCTCTAACTACAATTCGGCCCCGTAAAAATCTTGCCGCAACGGGGCTTTTAGGGATCATAAATCCTGTAGCTCAACTCTAACCTAGGTTCAAATCGCCACTCTATATCTTGGCTAGAATATATCGGAGGCACCCCCAATTCTACTAAAATTGGTGGGGCAGGGCCCAGCCTGCAAGTACTAACCTTGTTACTTTTCTACTAAGCGCGCGCGGGTGTATCGGTTTTCACCTGTGCGATACGCAGTTCACGCCTGCGCCACAATAAGTATGCCGCTGGGATCACCGCCAGGGTCAGCACTGCCACGCTCAACATACCGCCGACCATGGGGGCGGCGATGCGTTGCATGGGTTCGGAGCCGGTGCCGTGGCTGAAGAGTATCGGCAGAAGGGCGGCGATGATGGCGACCTTGGTCATGGTCACGGGGCGGATGCGCAGGAGCGCGCCTTCGACGATGGCGTCGTGCAGGTCGTGCTCGGTCAGGGGTCGGCCGGTAGCGCGACGGCGCGCGACGGCGTGATCCAAGTAGGCGAGCATGACCACGCCGATCTCCACCGCCACGCCGCCGAGCGCGATAAAGCCCACGCCCACCGCCACGGACATGTTGTAATCCATCAGGTACAGCAGCCACAGGCCGCCGACCATTGCCAGCGGCAGGGTCGCAAGGATGATCAGTACCTCGGCGGTGTTGCGGAAGTGCAGATAGAGTAGCAGCAGGATAATGACCAGGGTCAGGGGGATAACGAGGGTGAGACGCTGCTTGGCGCGCTCCAGGTACTCGAACTGGCCGGACCATTCGACGGAATAGCCGGGCGGGAGTTTGACTTGGTCGATCACCGCCTGTTGCGCTTGAGACACGTACGAGCCCAGATCGCGTCCTGCGAGATCCACCGAGATCCAGCCGGACAGGCGCGCGTTCTCGCTCTTGATCATGTCCGGCCCGTCCACCGGGCGGATGTCGGCGACCTCGGACAGCGCGATCTGCGTGCCGGAAGGCGTGATGATGGGCAGGGCGCGCACGCGTTCGAGGGAGTCGCGCACCTCGCGCGGGTAGCGCAGGTTCACCGGATAGCGTTCGCGTCCCTCGATGCTGTCGGTGATGTTCATGCCGCCGAGGGCGGTGCTGACCACGTCCTGCACGTCCGCGATGTTGAGGCCGAAGTGCGCGGCGGCGTAGCGATCGATGTTCACATCGATGTAGCGCCCGCCGGTCACGCGTTCGGCGTAGACCGACACGGTGCCGGGGATCTTTTGGACCACGGCCTCGATCTGTTTGCCAACCTTTTCGATCACCGCCAGTTCCGGACCGTTCACCTTGATGCCGACCGGCGTGCGGATGCCGGTGGACAACATGTCGATACGCGTCTTGATCGGCATCACGAACACCGCCGGCAACCCCGGGATCTTCACCGCGGCACGCATCTCTTCGATGAGTTTCTTGCTGGTCATGCCGGGGCGCCATTGCGATTTCGGTTTCAGCCGGATCGTGGTTTCAAACATGTTGATGGGTGCCGGGTCGGTGGCGGTCTCGGCGCGCCCGGCCTTGCCGAACACGCTCTCCACTTCCGGGAAGGTCTTGAGGATGCGATCGGTCTGCTGCAGGATCTGCTCGGCCTTGCCGATGGACAGGCCCGGCAGGGTGGTGGGCATGTACAGCAGGTCGCCCTCGTCCATGTCGGGCATGAACTCGGTGCCGAGGTGCAGCGCCGGCCAGACGCTGATCGCGACCAGCGCGGTAGCACCCCACAGCATGTGCCTGGGCCGACGCAGCACCCACTCGAGCAGCGGACGGTAGGCGTTGATCAGCCATCGGTTCACCGGGTTCTCATGTTCGGCGCGGATGCGGCCGCGGATGAAATAGCCCATGAGCACCGGCACCAGCGTGATCGACATGCCCGCGGCCGCCGCCATGGCATAGGTCTTGGTGAACGCCAGCGGCGCGAACAGCCGGCCTTCCTGGGCCTCGAGCGCGAACACCGGGATGAAGCTGAAGGTGATAATGAGCAGCGAGAAGAACAGCGCTGGCCCGACCTCCAGGGTGGCGCGCTCCACCAGCACCCAGCGGTCGACACCCGGGTCGCTGTGTTCGATGTGCTTGTGCACGTTTTCGATCATGACGATGGCGGCATCCACCATGGCGCCGATGGCGATGGCGATGCCGCCGAGCGACATGATGTTGGCGTTGATACCCTGACGTTGCAGGACGATAAACGCGATGAGTATCCCGATCGGCAGTGTGACGATGGCCACGAGCGACGAGCGCAGGTGGAACAGGAATACCGCGCACACGATGGCGACGACGATGAACTCCTCGATCAGCGTGCCGGTGAGATTGTCGATGGCGCGCTGTATCAGGTCCGAACGGTCATAGACCGTGACGATCTCGACACCCGCGGGCAGGCTCGCCTTGAGCCGCTCTAGCTTCTGCTTGACCGCCTCGATCGTGGCGAGCGCATTCTCGCCGTAGCGCATGACGATGATGCCGCCGACCGCCTCGCCCTCGCCGTTGAGATCGGTCACGCCGCGGCGCATTTCCGGACCGATCTGGATGTCGGCGATGTGTTCGAGGCGGATGGGTGTGCCGGCAGAGGTGACGCCCAGCGGTATGGCGCGCAGGTCGGCTTCGTTCTTGATGTAGCCGCGGGCGCGCACCATGTACTCGGCCTCGGCCATTTCGATCACCGAACCGCCGACCTCCTGGTTGCCGGACTCGATCGCCATGCGTACCTGCGCAAGCGTCAATCGATAGGCGCGCAGGCGATTGGGATCGACCGTGACCTGATATTGCTTGGTCATGCCGCCGAGGCTCGCGACCTCGGATACGCCCGGTACCGCGCGCAGCTCGTACTTTAGGAACCAGTCCTGCAGGCTGCGCAGTTGGGCGTGGTCGTGGCGGTTGCTGCGATCCACCAGAACGTATTGATACACCCAGCCGACGCCGGTGGCATCCGGTCCGAGTTCCGGTTTCGCTCCGCGCGGCAGGCGCGGCGTCACCTGGCTCAGGTATTCGAGCACGCGCGAGCGCGCCCAGTAGATGTCGGTGCCGTCCTTGAAGATCACGTACACGAACGAGTCACCGAACAACGAGAAGCCGCGCACCGTCTGTGCCTGCGGTACAGCCAGCATCGCCGTGGTCATGGGGTAGGTGACCTGGTCCTCGACCACCTGCGGCGCCTGGCCGGGGAACGATGTCTTGATAATGACCTGGACGTCGGACAGGTCGGGGATGGCATCGAGCGGGGTGTGCTTCAGTGCCACCAGGCCCCACACGACAATGATGGCCGTCAGCAACAGCACCAGCAGACGGTTGTGCAGCGACCAGCGGATGATGCGGGCTATCATGGTGTGCTCCTAGTGCCCGCTGGAGGGCTGGGTTTGGCGTCGCTGTCGCCGGCCTCGCCGCCGATGCGCGCGAAACTCGCGCGCAGGCTCGACTCGGAATCGATCAGGAACTGGCCCGAGACCACGACACTGTCCCCCTCCTTGAGACCGCTACGGATCTCGACCCAGTCGCCGAACTCGGTGCCGGCGACCACATCGACCGGCTGAAAGCGGCCAGCGCCGAGCGCGACCACTATGGCGGTGCGCGTGCCGGTGCGGATCAGCGCCTCGCGCGGAACCGCCAGCTGCTTCGGCGGGGGCGGCGAGAGTATCGTGACCTCGGCAAACATGTTGGGCCGCAGGGCGGGATCACGCACTGTCAGACGCACGCGCGCCTTGAGTGAGCGCGAGCCGATGTCGATGTCCGGCTGCAGAAAGTCGACCACCGCCGGCCACGTCCGGCCGGGCACGGCGGTCACCCGCACCTCGGCCGTCAGGCCCATTCGCACCCAGCTCGCCTCGCGATCGAGGATATCCACCTGGGCGCGTAGCGCGCCGCCGGCGTCGGCGCGAAACAAATAGCCGTGGGTCGTGAGCGTGCGCGGCCGGCTTTCGCGGGTAACAGTATAGGTGCGCACGCCGAGGTTGTTCAGCACCTGCGGTTGTATCGTCACCACTGGCATGCCGGTTGTCGCCCCGGTCTCCGATTCTGCATAGACCGGTTCGAGTTCCATGTCCATGAAGGGCGACTTGCCGGGTTTGTCGCTACGGTAATTCGGCGTCATGGGGTCGGTCCAGTAGAGTATCTTGCGATCGCCGCCGCCAGCCGTGGTTGGCGTGGTGGTGCCGGTGTCGCGACCGCGGGTGACGAAGTACAGCGCGGTGCCGGCGAGCAGCGTCAGCGTGGTGACCAGCGTGAGGATGGTAGTCAGTGATGGGCGTTTCATGGCTGGGGTTCTCCGGTCAGGTACAGTAGGTCCGCTTGGCTGCGGGCGAGTTCCATGCGTAGGCGGGTGAGTTCGATCTCGGCGTCGAGTGCCTTGATGTGCGCCTCGCGCAACATGGCCTGGTCGCTGGCGAAGCCGGACACGGTCACGCTCGCCTCACGCCGCGCGTCGGGCACAATTTTCTCGCTGAAGAGTCGCACGCGCTCAATGAGTGACTCGTGCTCGGCGAGCAGGCCGGCGTATTGCGCCTGCAGATCGCGGCGCTTGTCCTCGACCTCATAGCGTGCACCGTTCTCCATTGCCTGTTTCTCGGCCAGCCGCCGGTCCTGGCGGCGGGCCCGAAACACCGGCAGATCCAGGGTGACCATGGCGGTGACCATGTCCGGGCGCTCGGTGCCATCCGGCATCGGCCGGCGGAAGCCGTAGGACAGGTCGAGCATCACGCCGGGCCTGCGTTCCTGGCGCACGATGTCGATGTCGATGCGTGCGGCCTCATAGTCGGCGCGACTGGCGAGCCAGTCAGGGTGCTGCTCGGCTTCGAAGCGTTCCGGCAGGGACGGTAACGCCGGCAATGACGTCGGCAACGGGGCATCCGCCGCCGGTCCGATCCAGCGCGCGAGCATGGCTGCGTTGCGGCGGCGTTGCGCGCGCAATTCCTGCTGCCGCACGGTCCGGCGTGCCAGCGCCTGACGCGCCTGCAGCACCACCTGTTGCGTATCCTGGGCTGCGCGGTAGCGGCCCTCGGCGGCCTGCCGCTGGCGCTCGAGCAGCGGACGCAGGGTATCGATCTGGCGCAACGCTGCGTCCAGGTAAT
>JANOTM010000360.1:0-3400 GCA_031416355.1 Gammaproteobacteria bacterium | reverse complement strand
TGAGGGCTAAGGCCGTGCGCGTTTTCATTTTAATAGGCACTCTTAGTGACACTGCACCACCGTAGACGCATGCCTGAGTTGATGCATGCCATTGTGCATGTCCTCGATGGAGGCAAAGAACACCAGATACAGCACCAAGGGGATCCATCCCGCCCACAATAGACCCGTGGTCCATGTCAGCAGCCGAGTGTGTGACAGTGCCTGTGTTGGATTGATGACGTGTGCCGATTTCATTGATGCCTCCTGAGAGTTATAAAGAATGGGTGACGGTAAGAGGGTTGTTTACGGCGCCGCGTGCCTCTACCCAGCGCCGGATACCGGCATGGAGTTGATGCAGGCCATCGGTCAGTGCCGCGGGTCCAGGTTGCAGTATGTCGGGTGATTTAATTTCGTAGACGTGTCCATGGCGCACGGCGGGAATTGCATCCCACCCTGGCCGTTGCCGCACGTGGCCGGGCTGAAATTTTTTCCCGCACCACGAGCCGATGATGATGTTGGGCGCGCGCCGCACCACCTCCAGCGGATCGCGCACGATGCGGTTCTTCGCCAGAGGTTCGCGCGCGAACTCCGCGAAGCAGTCGGTCCCGCCTGCAATCTCGATCAACTCCGATACCCAACGTATGCCGGAGATCAGGGGGTCGTCCCATTCCTCAAAATAGACACAGGGGCGATGTTCGAATTCTGTGGCGCTTAGTCTGATTGCGGCGATGTCGGCGGCGTAACGGTCGATCAGCGCCGTGGCTTTTTGCGTGGCCCCGACCATGGCGCCGAGCATGGCAATCATACCGAAGATTTCCGCCACGGAACGCTGGTTAAAAATATGCACGGCCACGCCGTGGCGGATGAGTTGTGTGGCAATATCCGCCTGCAGATCGGAGAATCCAAGGACCAGATCTGGTTCAAGGGCGAGGATCTTGTCGATCTTGGCGGAGGTGAAGGCCGAGACCTTGGGTTTTTCCTTGCGCGCCTGCGGCGGCCGTACCGTGAATCCGGAGATGCCGACGATGCGATGCTGTTCGCCCAGCAGATAGAGAGTCTCGGTAGTTTCTTGCGTGAGGCAGACGATGCGCTCGGGCAGTTTTACTTTTATGGTGTGCAGCGGCGAGGCGAGGGTACTCATGGTTGAAACAGCTGAGCGGCCGCCTCGGGATTGGACGGGAAATACCAATGAAGGTAAGAGGCATGCAGCCTGCCCACGCGATACACCGGTTCGCCGCGCCCGCGCTTACGCGCATCCTCGCACTGGGTAAGGGGCACCAGGTCGGTTTCCATTTGCGAGTGATGGAAGGTATGACCGCGCAAGGTGCCGTCGCCCAATGTAGCGCTTTGTAACCCGAGATTGGCCAGTTTTTTTTGCATCACGCCATGACCGCTGAGGACGCCGGCCATGGGTGCACGCCGTCCTTGCGCATCGGTCAACGACTCCAGCAGGTACAGCATGCCGCCACACTCGGCAACGATAGGCTTGCCACGCGCATGGTGTGCGTGTATGGCCGCGTGCATGGAGCGGTTGGCCGCCAGTTGTTCGAGATGCAGCTCGGGGTAGCCGCCGGGCAGGTACAGGCTGTCGGCCTCGGGCAAAACCGTATCGGTCAGCGGCGAGAAGAAAACCAGTTCTGCCCCCATGGCGCGCAGTAGGTCGAGGTTGGACGCATATATAAAGGAAAAGGCCGTATCGCGCGCGGTGGCGATGCGCAGACCTTGCAAGGCGCGCGGTGGTACCAGTTGTTCCGCCGGCTCAAAGCCAATGGGTTTCGGTAATGCGGTCATCCCGGCTTGCTCCAGGGCGGCGGCGGCCTTGGTCAGGCGCTGTTCCAAGTCGCTAATCTCCGCTGCCTGCACCAGACCCAGATGGCGATCGGGCAGGGCAAATGCGGCGTCGCGCGGCAGGGCGCCGAAGAATGTCATGCCCGGTGGCAGGCTTTCGATGAGCATGCCCGCGTGCGCGACACTGCCGACGCGGTTGGCGAGGACGCCGGAAAAAATTAATCCATGTTGATAATTGGCCAGGCCATACGCCAGTGCGCCGAAGGTTTGGGCCATGGCGCTGGCGTCTATCACCGCGAGCACCGGAATATTGAACAGCCGGGCCAGATCGGCGCTGGAGGGGTTGCCATCGTACAGTCCCATGACGCCCTCGATCAAAATGAGATCGGCTGCACCCGCGGCCTCGAACAGCAAGCGCCGGCAGTGGGCCTCACCGCCCATCCACAAATCCAGCTGGTATACCGGATTGCCCGATGCGCGTTCCAAAATCATGGGGTCGAGGAAATCGGGACCGGTTTTAAATACGCGTACGCGCCGCCCCAAGTTACGATGCATGCGCGCCAGCGCCGCCGTGACCGTGGTTTTACCGGTGCCCGAGGCGGGCGCGCTCACCAGCAACGCGGGGCAGTGGCGCGTGTTTTTTTCTTGGCTTGCTTCGTGTGTCACGGCTATACCTGCATCTATGGAGGTTTACCAGCTTTCCCCTCACCCTAGCCGTTTCCCCGCAAAGCGGGCTTATCTCCCTCTCCCGCCGGGGCGGGAGAGGGTTGGGGCGAGGGTGGGGCGGCAATCCTTACTGTCGCTATGTGTTATATATTTATGTAAAAAGACCCATCCGGTCATTCCGGCCCTCTAAACGTTATGCCAGTTTGCATACGCGTTGCCGCCACCGCCACGGCATGTAGTGCGGCGGCGAAAAATACATACATCAAGGTGCTCAGGGCATAGGGCGGAAAATAGGTCGCGACACGCGCGGCGTACTCTGTCCAACCAAGATCGGGATAGCGGCCCGAGAACAAATAGAAGCTGCCATTCGAGATAAGAAACGCCAGGGTGGTGCTGATCGCCACCGCGCCGATGAGCGGGACCAAGGTGCGCCAGTGTTGCTGGTGGCGCGCCGCATACCAGCGGCCGGCGAACCACAGCGTGGCGTAGGTCGGAATCAGAAACCCATAGGCCGGTGTAACGCACCAATCGCTCACGCCCGCGTAGGCGATGGCCGCATAGTCGATGAGCGCGGCCTCGGCTAAAAAGGCGGGCAGGAACAGCGCCGGCCGCAGGTAAAATCCGGCGAGAAAGAAGATCGCCAGCGACGCATCGGGCAAATGTATCGCCGAGCCAAAGTGGTGGAAGCGCGTTGCCGCCATGCCGGCGGCGAGTAGCAAGGCGATGATCAGTAGCGGTTTTGGAATAGATGTTGCGTTCATGAATACTCCTCCTTTGGAGTTCAATCGAGTTGTTTCAATTACCTGTACTGGAAATTGCTCCGGCATTTCTAAGTACAACAAGACATATAATGTCTTGGTTTGTAGTTTGTAGGGCGGGCATCGCCCACCAGCGTGCGCCGTCGAAGCCGCGTGTGGTGGGCGGTGCCCACCCTTATATCTACATGTCACTGCTACTTCGGTTAGGC
>JANOTM010000359.1:0-5833 GCA_031416355.1 Gammaproteobacteria bacterium | reverse complement strand
GGCAGAATCAACAGGCGTTCGCGTACCTGCAGCACTGGTGTCGACAGTTCGCGTATAGCGTCCTGTTGCTCACGGATGGTACGTTCGCGCTCTTGCACAAAGCCCACGGACACCGTGATGGCGATGCGGTTGGCGGCGGGTTCGTAGGCATCGAGAATTCGATTGAGTTTTTCAAAGTCGTCTTGATATTTGGCGAACAAAGAACGCGCCAGCACGTCACGCAGCAATAACACGATACCCACGACTTCGTGGGTCTCCACACCGCGCGGAATAATACGTTCGGACAGATTACGCGCATACGCCTGTAACGCCTCGAAGGTTCCGGTTTCCAGGGCTTCCACATAGTTGTCGTAGACCGACGTGGCCTCGGCGAATATTTCTTCTTTGCTCATCGCCGTTAGCAATTGCGCCTCGGTAATCCGGCGCGCCCACTCCTCGCGCAACTGAGTACGGCTTTGGCGCAAGTGCGAGACCAATTCTCGAAGCAATTGGTCTGGGGTAGTTATTGGAGAAGGTACCCCTGTATTTCTTTGATCAGTATATTTTTTCATGGTATCTCCAGTTGTAAAACACGCGCACCCCCTGCCAAAAACAGACCATCACTATGAAGTTAAACACTATAATGTCAACTGCGGAAAACACTTAAAGATGCCCGAATAAAATACCAAGCGGCGCGCGGGCAATGTAAGAATTGCCGACATCAAATATTGAGAATGGCTTAATCACTAGGCACCATCAACATAGATGAATGTAGCTCGCAAAAATCTTCGCCGGTGGCTGTGCTACGATTTCGGCCATGCGCAGCGTTTTATACACACGCGTCTGGGTATCCCTTGCTACACAAGATGCACTAAATGGTCGATTTTAAGTAGATAAACGGGTGCCGGGAATATTTTCTGAACAGCTCAGAGCCAGCAAGCACTACATAACTATCGGTTTCGCTGCCGACATGAGGATTCTATATTTTTTTAAAATTAAATAATAGCGCCCGGAAAAATATTCCGGGCGAAGACGATGTCGGCCTAGGGAAGTAAACAGCCGATACTTATTTTGCGTCACCCAGTCTGGCATTCATGCTGGGGGCTTCCAACCATAGCGCTACGTCTTTACCGAGTTCCTTGGCGACTTTGTCCATCAGTCCACAGGTGCTGGCCCCTGCCCCAATAACAATAACGCCGGGCCGCACGTGGGCAAAAACTTGCCGGCGCGCGGTGAACGTGCCGATGACTTTGCCATTGTCGCGCACCACGCCCTCCATGGTGAGGGATTTAGGCCCGCTGTAAGCACCGCCGCCGGGCGCGAGTATATGGGTGATCTTGGCGGTAACCACCTTACCCGGCGTGGTAGGGCTGACGCTATCTACGAACGCCACCTGGTCGAAGTGCCGCTTGGCATAGGCGCTAATATAGTTAGGGAGCTTGGTGTCGAGCTGGCATTCCTTGCGTACCGCCTCCGTAGGACGGGCGCTCGGGCTATAGGCCGCAATTTTCATAATGCTCAAGGTACCGCCGCCGCCTTTAGGCCGTTGGGCATGGCAGCCCGCAAGCACCGTGGTGGCGTATAGGACAGCTAGCATGATGCAGGGTGTCTTCCATGGTACATATATTTTCATAAAGTAATTCCTTTTTGCGAATTGACCGGCTGATAGAATTTTGTTGGCGCGCTCCGCCCACATACGATGACTGTAGTTCAATCACAGTGAGTATAGATAATGCTTATACAAATGCTAACTTATTAGCTTATTGTAAGCGCTGATATTCTTATAAAGATGGTTCGGAATCGATACATAGGCGAAACCCACTGACCCTCATTGCACGGCTCACTGATAAAATAAAAGAGCGCGCTGAAAGACGCCCAGAGGTGTTCTCTTCTATATGCCTGGAAACCGGATGCTTGGGGTATTATGGAATATCCGGTGTACAGCGGATCTATAAATTAGAGAAAAATGATGCCCTGGAAAGGGAAGATATTGAACTGCCCCCTATGGCACATGCTGCTAGTGCTGGGTGCCTGTATGGCGTCGTCCGCCATGGCAACCGCCGAGACTATGCCGCAAATGATTGCGCATATATCGTTGTCGTCCCCTGTTTCTCCAGTCATCATGCGCGGTAGCGCGCTGATATCACTGCTGGGCGCTCCGGTAGCGCGGATAAATGCCATTGCCCGTCATGGCACTACTATAAAAGCCATCCCTTTCCAGATCGACAAACGCGATATCAAAGGCGGCTACGAACTTTCTGCCAAGTATTCCAGGAAGGTCGCAACTCTCGACGCGAATGACGAGTGCGTATTCATGGTCTCAGACGCGGGCGAGAAAATTACCACGTTGCCTGAACAGTATGCCGAGTTTCCTGTCATGGAGATTGTTATTATCGACCCCAAAACACAGGAGCGAAAATGGGTATACCTGATAAAAACTCCTCGCGCGGATGGCTCCGAGGTGGATAGCAATAGTTACGTTGTATACGATGCCACCAACGATACGATCCAAACCAATATCTATAAGATCGGTTTTTCCAGCACCCACCCATTCATGATCGATAGTTTTCAATGGCATCTTACTGACTCACGTGAATGGAGCCCCAACGTATTCGACACCATGAAGATTCGCCACCACGGCAAGTTTTTCGGAAAGCTGGACTTCTCCCGTACCCATGCCGATTACCGATCACGCGTCACCGCCGTAAAAAGTGGACCCATACGAGTTATCCGCAGAACCATTAATTCCATACGCATTATTAGTTACCTTCAAAGCCCTTCTATAACAATTGATTTCATAGCCTATGGCCAGGGCTTTCAAATGGACACTACGATCGATCTGCCCTTTCCTCCGGGGTGGTTCTTTTCCGACATGAGCGCTTTGGCGACCATCGATTGGAATGATGATCCGTCTTTACCTGCATTGCGCATTTATGGGGACAACGCGAAGGGGCTCCTCATTGAAGGCCGCATGACCCCGGAAAAAGACCGGTTCAATAAAGCTGACGGGCAAAATTTTCTTATTGAAAGCACCTATGGCCTGGTCCTGGTTCAACTTGAAATTGAAAAGAATCTGCCGCTAAAGGTAGGCAACTACTTACAGGATGATCGTTCACAAGCGGACAAGCCGGAGATCATCCCTGGCCAATTTGGCAATGTCGGATTTATAACAACGGGTTGGGAAAAAGTTGATGCCTCTACACACCACATGCTATTCAACGTCCTTCTCCTACAGAATGCGACGGCGCAACAGGGGATGGAAATACAGGGCTACCATCCTTGGAAGGCGATTCCCTAGCTAGCAATATGTTTGGGCTGCTAAAAAGGCTGTTAATGAAATGCTCTATGCGCACCCATCATTGCAATAGGCTGGAAAGCTATCTTATCTATAGATGGCGGGATCAAACCCCAAAGCTTGTTAGGGGCGATTTGTACGGAGGGTGCCCAGCACCGGGCGAGTGCTGGGCAAAACTGGCGTCCCCAAGGGGATTCGAACCCCTGTCGCCGCCGTGAAAGGGCAGTGTCCTAGGCCTCTAGACGATGGGGACAGATTGCTCTGTCGTAAATCTAAAGCAGGTGGGACACACCTGCCCTATTCTTTAAAAAATGGTGGAGCCAGGCGGGATCGAACCGCCGACCTCCTGCATGCCATGCAGGCGCTCTCCCAGCTGAGCTATGGCCCCTTGAAAGGTGCGGTACTTTACGTGCTGAGGCCCTGTGGGTCAAGCCGATCCCTGATTTAGCGGCGTAAATACATCAGCCCCCGGTCGAGTCGGTTTAACACCCGCTCCCGTCCTACCAGGGCTAAGGTAACATCGATGGGCGGCGATACCCCACGCCCGCTGATGATCACTCGCAGGGGTTGGGCGAGTTTACCCAGATCCAAGCCATGGGCTGCGGCGGTGGCGTGGACCGCCTCATGGATCGCTTCGGGAGTCCAAGGTATCAGTGCCGTCAGACGCTGGCGCAAATCGGCCACCGCGGGTTCGATAGCGGGCTGCAGGTGTTTGGCCGCGGCTTTAGGGTCGTAGTCATCGAAATCCTGATAAAAGAACACGCTATTTTGAGCCATTTCCACCAAGGTCTTGGCGCGTTCGCGCTGCGCCCGGACCACATCCACCAGGGCCGGCCCACCGGCCGCCGGGTCTATGCCGAGCTTGCCCAGATGCCAGCTCAAATGGCGTGCCACGTGTTGCGGATCGCTGGTTTTGATGTAGTGCTGGTTCAACCACAAGAGTTTCTCGGGATTAAAGGCTGCAGCCGAACTATGCACCTTGCCCACCTCGAACAAGGCCACCATTTCATCCAAAGTAAAGATTTCCTGGTCGCCGTGTGACCAGCCGAGGCGAACCAGGTAATTTAATAGGGCCTCGGGCAAAAAACCGTCATCGCGGTATTGCATGACGCTCACCGCCCCGTGGCGTTTGGACAGCCGGCTGCCATCCGGCCCCAGGATCATGGGCACGTGGGCATAGACCGGCGGTGTCGCCTTTAGGGCCTTGAGCATGTTGATTTGGCGCGGGGTGTTATTCAGATGGTCATCACCCCGAATCACGTGACTCACCCCCATGTCCATATCGTCCACCACCACGGTAAAGTTATACGTGGGCGTACCGTCGGACCGAGCGATAATCAGGTCATCGAGCTCAGTATTTTGAAATACCACGCGCCCGCGTATGAGATCCTCCACCACTGCCACACCGTCCTGGGGATTTTTGAATCGCACCACCGGCGCGACACCCACGGGCGGTTCTACACCGTCGCGGCACTGACCGTCATAGCGCGGCTTTTCCTTGCGCGCCATTTGTGCCGTACGCAGGCTATCCAGGCGCTCCTTGGAGCAATAGCAGTGATAGGCCTGGCCCGCTGCCAGCATCTGCTGCATAACCCCTTTGTAGCGGTCGAAACGGTGGGTTTGGTAAAACGGCCCCTCGTCGTATTCTAGGCCTAGCCAGGCCATGCCTTCGAGGATGGCGTCCACTGACTCAGGGGTGGAGCGCTCCAGGTCCGTATCCTCGATACGTAATATAAAGGTACCCCCGTGCTTGCGCGCATACAGCCAAGAAAACAGCGCCGTGCGCGCGCCGCCTACATGTAAATAACCGGTGGGACTGGGGGCAAAACGGGTACGAATGGTCATTAAGTAAGGGTGTCGTCGGCATGGTAAACCCCTATGGTAATGAAATCCCGGGGAAAAATCAGCCAAATGCACCGTTTACCCGGGAAATACTGAAGGTCAAAGAGCCCGCACCCTAATGTCCCTGGCTAAATTGACCCGCCCATCCCTATTCCGTAGACTTGTGGCCCCGATAGCCCGGGCGATTAGCTCAGCGGTAGAGCACTGCCTTCACACGGCAGGGGTCGCAAGTTCGAACCTTGCATCGCCCACCATTTTTCCCCTTCCCTTCCCTGCATACCAACCATCCGCGTCCGTACCCGACAGTCACCAAAAAATATGTAGCAAACAAACATCCAATCGTGCGCGAAATACTGAACGCGGCATCAAAAATCACGTATTTTAAATTAGCGCGCTCTGCAAAGTTAGTAATTATCAAAACCTCAGACACATTCAGTAAATATCTATCGGTATATGTTCGCTATCGCACGACAAGCCTTTGCACGAGAAGTGATAATCGCTGTGGTGTTCTAGAGCTACGGCTCTATAGGACCATAAAGAAATGAAATAAGTATTACAACACTGCGCGGGAAGACGCTCAAAAACGGATAGACAGAATACATCTGGCTGGACACGAGCGCATTGTTCTCCGGTGAATATTGATAAAAGGAAAGCCACCATGAATGATCTTCGCATAAATCTCGCTGTAGGTTTGTTTACAGCGGGCGTGTTCGTACT
>JANOTM010000358.1:0-7631 GCA_031416355.1 Gammaproteobacteria bacterium | reverse complement strand
ATGCGCCAAGCCTCTCTGGCATCTTTAAGCAATTGCTTCTAGAGGTGCCTCCGAGATAAGAAAAAGCCCATGCACTGATTTTTCCCCAGTACTGTTAGAATTTCTCCATGGATGACAATCAGTTACTGCGCTACAGCCGCCACATCCTCTTGCCCCAGGTGGGCATAGAGGGCCAACAGCGTTTACGGGATGCTCGGGTCCTGATAATAGGTATGGGCGGTCTAGGCTCGCCCGCAGCCATGTACTTGGCCGCCAGCGGCGTCGGTCATTTGGTGATCGTAGACCATGACCGGGTGGAGCTCTCCAATCTGCAGCGGCAAATCGTGCACACTACCCCAAGTATTGGCCAATATAAGGTGGAATCTGCACAGCATACGTTGCAGATGCTTAATCCGGATGTGCGCATCACCGCACTCGCCACCCAGCTGGATGACGACGCGCTGGCACAAGAGCTGGTCCTGGCCGATGCGGTGGTGGACGCCTCGGATAATTTCGCCACGCGCTTTGCGCTGAATCGGGCATGCGTAGCGCACAAGACTCCCCTTATCTCCGGCGCCGCCATACGCATGGAAGGCCAGGTGGCGGTATTCCGGGCTGATCGGGCGCACAGCCCTTGCTACCGTTGTCTTTATAAAGAGATGGATGAACTGGGTGAAACCTGTAGCCAAACCGGCGTACTGGCGCCGCTGGTGGGCATCATAGGTAGCATACAGGCGATGGAGACTATTAAGGTTCTGTTGAATATGGGTGAAACACTCACCGGCCGGTTGCTATTGCTGGACGCCTATACCATGGAATGGCGCAGCGTACGGTTGCGCAAGGATGCGCAGTGCCCGGTGTGCTCCCAGGGCGGAACGGCTGTTACGCCTGAGCAGGTGTGATAAAAATCCCGCGATTCAATATTTCCCACTGGCGCTCCCAACCTTCCGCCGGAGAATTCTTAAGACCGCTGCGCACGAATTGCGCTATGCGCCCCTCGATAACCGCCAGCAGCAAGCGCGCAGTCTCCGGCACCGGCTGACGCAGGGTGTTACGCAGCTCGGATTCACGCAATATCTGACGCAGCTGGGTTTCGATGCGATCGAAAAACTGGGCGATGCGTACACGCAGGCGCGCGGTTTCGCCCACCAGCACATCACCCTGCATTAGGCGGGTCATGCCGGGGTTCTTGCCGGCGAAGCCTAACACAAGAAAAATGATCTGCTGTATGCGCGACGCGGCATCAGTCTCTTCGTCCAGTATGCGGTTGATGCGGCTGAGCACCGTTTCTTCGATAAATTCAATGAGTGCTTCAAACATCTTCGCCTTACTGGGAAAATGCCGGTACAGGGCGGCTTCGGATACGCCCACGGACTTGGCCAGACCGGCGGTAGTGATGTGCTCTCCCTGATGTTCTTCCAGCATGCGCGCCAGGGTTTCGAGTATCTCCTGCCGTCGTCCGCTGCTCCGTGCCTTGGCCATGGTCTACCTCTTGCGGTTGTCGGGTGTGTTTGCAACAGAGTTCCAGCAAAACACCACGAAAGCCTAACATAAATGTCTTAAGAAGACTTGATCAGCGTACCCACCCCGGTGTCAGTAAATATTTCCAACAGCAAGGCGTGTTGCACGCGTCCGTCGATGATGTGCGCGGATTTCACACCGCTATTCACCGCATCCAGCGCGTAGCCAACCTTGGGCAGCATGCCGCCGTGGATAGTACCGTCCTGGATCAACTCATTCACTTTCTTTACCGTAAGCCCGGTAAGCAGGCTGCCGTCCTTGCCCAGCACGCCGGTGGTGTTGGTGAGGAGTATCAACTTTTCCGCATTGAGGGTAATGGCGAGCTTGCCCGCCACCACGTCGGCGTTGATGTTATAGGCCTCGCCATTTTTGCCCACCCCTATAGGCGCAATCACCGGGATAAAGTTACGCGTATCGAGCAAGGCGACTACCTCGGGGTCTATGCTTTCGACCTCGCCGACGTGGCCGATATCGATGATCTCGCTCGGCAAGGACTCGTCCGCCTGCAGCTTGTGCATAATCATCTTGCGCGCCCGGATCAAACCACCGTCCTTGCCGCTCAAACCCACGGCCTTGCCGCCGTGGCGATTGATCAGGCCGACGATCTCCTTGTTGACCAGGCCGCCTAACACCATTTCCACCACGTCCATGGTTTCGCGGTCGGTGACCCGCATGCCCTGGATGAATTCGCTTTTTTTGCCGATCTTTTCCAGCAACTGGCCGATCTGTGGGCCACCGCCGTGCACGATGACCGGGTTCATGCCCACCAGCTTCATCAAGACCACATCGCGCGCGAAACTCTGCTTCAGGGTGTCGTCCACCATGGCGTTGCCGCCGTATTTAATGACGATGGTTTTGCCTTGAAAGCGCTGAATATACGGCAAGGCCTCGGTCAGTATATGGGCGCGTTCGGCAGCGGATTTTGGACTTAGGGACATACAGACATCCTCGGATTGCACCTGCGGGCATGCACTCAATGCTACTACTATTGAGAATTACCTAATACTTAACACACAGCGACAATAACCATTACCGCCTACCCTCACCCCAATTCCCGCCGGGGTGCGCGAACCTCCGCGCACCCGCTCGACGGCGTGTATGTCCACCGGACATACACGCCGGCTCCGTCTCGCCTCCCGCCCGGCGGGAGAGGGAGACCATCCCCTCGCCCCGCTTGCGGAGAGAGGGCTAGGGTGAGGGGAAAACTGGCTATCGCTTAGGTAAACCTCAATAATAGAGCCGCAGCTTGATGCATTATTACCGGCAAAGTACCGCATTCGGCGACGGATGTCAGCAAACCAAAAGGAAAGGGCCGCCAAAGCGGCCCTTTAAATAGTTACCCCGGCTTAGTCGTTGGGACAATTAGCTTACATTCACGTTGATCTTTTTGGGCTTGACCTCCTCCGACTTGGGCAGTGTCAGCTCAAGGATGCCATCCTTGTAGTTTGCCTTGATCTTTTTTTCGTCTACCTCTTTACCCAAACGCAGGCTACGCACGTACTTACCATATTGGCGTTCCTGGCGTATGAGGCGGCTGCCATTAGTCTCGTCTTTCTCGTTGCGGCATTCGCCGCTGATGGTCAGAATGCCGTTTTCCAGGGTCACCTCGATATCATCGCGCGTAATGCCGGGCATTTCCGCCTGCACCACAAACTCATTTTCGCGCTCCACCACGTCCAAGCGCGGCGCTAGACCTTGGCGCGCCTCTTCCTCCACCCACTGCATAGGGCGGAAAAACCCCTGAAACAGATTATCGAAATCATCATTCCACTGACGCGCAACGGTATTCCTTGGGGTACGGATCAATGAGTGCATTTTACACCTCCAGTTGGTTGTTGACTCCCATGGCTTGCGCCAGAGTACAATTTTTATGGGGGCGTGAAAAATAATTTCAAGCGTTGGCGACATTACAAAATGCGGAATACAAATTATTTTAAAATCAAATAATTATAATATTCTAGGTGTTAGGAGGTGTAGGGTGGGCATCGCCCACCGACATGCGCCGGCCGAAGTCGCGTATGGTGGGCGATGCCCACCCTACATCTACTAAAGTATATACCGCGCCAAATCCTCGTTACTGGCAAGCTCCGCCAAATGCTCGTCCACATAGGCGGCATCGATAAGCAGGGTCTGGCCGCTGCGATCCGCGGCCTCGAACGAGACCGTCTCCAACAGACGCTCTACGACGGTATGCAGACGCCGGGCACCGATATTTTCGGTCTTCTCATTCACCTGCCACGCCACTTCGGCGATGCGGCGCACGCCTTCCGGTGTAAAACGTATCTCCACGCCTTCAGTCGCCAGCAGCGCGGCATATTGTTGCGTGAGCGAGGCGTGGGTATCGGTGAGGATGCGCACAAAGTCCTCGACCGTGAGGGCACGCAATTCGACGCGTATCGGCAGGCGCCCCTGCAATTCCGGGATGAGATCCGAGGGTTTGGACAGATGAAACGCGCCGGACGCGATGAACAATATGTGATCGGTCTTGACCATGCCGTGCTTGGTAGACACGGTCGATCCCTCCACCAGGGGCAACAAATCGCGCTGCACGCCTTCGCGCGATACATCCGGGCCGCGTGACTCGGCGCGCCCAGAAATCTTGTCGATCTCATCAAGAAACACAATGCCATGCTGCTCCACGCGCTCCACGGCGCGCGCCTTGAGGTCGTCGTCGTTGATCATGCGGCCGGCCTCTTCCTCGATCAGCAGTTTGAGGGCTTCCTTTATAGGTAACTTGCGGGAGCGAGTGCGGCGTGTGCCCATACCCTGGAACATACCCTGGAGCTGGTTGGTGAGGTCTTCCATGCCCGGGGGCGCCATGATTTCCACACCCATGGCGGGGGCGGTCAGTTCCACTTCGATTTCCTGCATGTCGAGGCTGCCTTCGCGCAACTTCTTGCGGAAGCTCTGGCGCGCGGCGCCATCCGTGGGTACGCGGGTTTCCGTACCTGCGCCGAAACCCATATCGCGCGCCGGTGGCAACAGAATATCCAACACCCGGTCCTCAGCCGCATCCTGGGCGCGGGTGCGTACTTTCTCCACTTCCTCCATGCGCAGCATCTTGATGGAAACGTCCACCAGGTCGCGGATGATGGAATCCACGTCACGCCCCACGTAACCCACCTCGGTAAACTTGGTGGCCTCGACCTTAATGAAGGGCGCCTGCGCCAACTTCGCCAGGCGGCGCGCGATCTCGGTTTTGCCGACACCGGTGGGGCCGATCATGAGGATGTTCTTGGGCGTGATTTCGTTGCGCAGTTCCGGGTCGGCGACCTGGGCGCGGCGCCAGCGATTGCGCAGGGCGATGGCCACGGCGCGCTTGGCGTCGCCCTGGCCGATAATGTGCTTGTCCAGTTCCTGGACAATCTCGCGCGGGGTCATTTCCGACATGGGGGTTAAATTTCCAATTCTTCAATCGTGAGGTTGTGATTAGTGTAAATGCAGATATCACCGGCGATATTCAAGGCCCGCTCGACGATAGAGCGCGCATCCAGTTCGGTATTTTCCAATAAGGCGCGTGCCGCCGCTTGGGCGTAGGGCCCGCCGGAACCGATGGCGATGAGGCCACCTTCGGGTTCTATCACATCGCCGTTGCCGGTGATAATGAGGGACGCGGTCCGGTCCGATACCGCCAGTAGCGCCTCCAGCCGTCGCAACATGCGGTCGGTGCGCCAGTCCTTGGCCAGCTCCACCGCCGAACGCGTCAGATGGCCCTGGTGTTTATCGAGCTTGGCCTCGAAGCGCTCGAACAAGGTAAACGCGTCCGCGGTGCCACCGGCGAAGCCAGCGATCACCTGGTCTTTGTACAAGCGCCGCACCTTGCGCGCGTTGCCCTTCATAATGGTATTGCCCATGGACACCTGGCCGTCGCCGCCGATGACGACACGATTGCCCCGGCGTAGGGAGAGAATAGTCGTACCACGATATTGTTCCACGCATGCACCCTGCAAATAGGAGGGGGGATTGTACTTCGGCAGGGGGCGCGGAAGGAAATCCGGGGTTTTCGCGATAGATCAGACCGGCGTTACCGGCGCAAGCCCCATGGCGCTCCCGATACCATCCACAATAAACTGGACCGCGAGCGCCGTCAGGATGATGCCCAGGCTGCGAGTGACCACATTGGCGCCGGTCTCACCCAATAGCCGCATAATGCGTGGGGCCAGCAGCAAGGAAATCAGGGTCAGCAGCAACACCACGGCCAGCACTAGCAACATAGACAGGCTCGCTGCCAGAGACGGCCGGCTGCCCACTGTGAGCAGCACCGTGGTGATGGCGCCGGGACCGGCGATGAGGGGTATGGCCAAGGGGAAGACCGAGATATCCTTTCTCTGTTCTGCTTCTTCCTGCTCGCGCACCGTAGTAGAGCGCAGGCCGGAGTGGCGCGCGAACACCATGTCTATGGCCAGTAGAAACAGCAAAATACCGCCGGCGATGCGAAACGCCCCCAGACTGATGCCGAGGGAGCGCAGCAGGCCGTCACCGATAAGTGTAAACACCACCAACACCGCGGCCGCCAGGGCCGTGCCCCGGAAAGCCATGCGCCGCTTATACGCGGCGGTGCCGCCATGGGTAAGGGCGGCGAACATGGGTGCCAGCCCTATGGGGTCGATCACCACCACCAGGATCACAAAGGTATTGGCCAGCAACTCAAACATACAGGTGCGCTAGGTTCCGGTTATGTTGCGCCACTCACCCTGGTCGGGACTTTATTCTTCTTGGTGCGACGTTGGATCATAAGCTTGCGCCGCAATGCCAGCATAGCCCGAAATCCGTCGGATTGTCTTCACCACAAGCAAGGCACGGCGCATTTCTCACCGCGCCCGTGGGGCGTTCATACGCTGCAATAATCTGCTGGGCAGCAGCCATATCCCTGGCATCGGTCAACCAGAGTTCGGGATAGGCGCCATCAAAGGGAATCTCCCCAAACGCGGATTGAGAATATTGATTTAATACGTGGGCTTCAATACCCGCACTGGCCAGTAAGCCAGCGATGAGGTGGGCTTCCGGTAGATGGGCGGCTACATAGAGTTTATACATACCGCCCCAGTATCTCAGGCGTAGCGTTTGTGCTGCGATCTCCGCCGGCCGGCGCGTTGCACCACCACCCCGCGTATGGTGTAAGACCCGGTAAGCTCGGTAACGGGGTATTCTGCGTTAAGAGGTTTGAGGTAGCGGCGTTCGCCCTCGATAACGATCTGACGGAAAACTGTATCTTCGGCATAATCGACGATCACGAACGCGCCACTGGCGGCATAGCCGCCGGGCTCGACGATAATAATACAACCGTCCCAAAACTCAGGCATCATGCTGTCGCCCTTGACTTGCAGGGCATAAGGTTCCAGTTCGCTACAGCCACCGCCGCTCATTTAACACGACCTCCGGAAGTATGTATGGCGTAAATACTGGTACTAGGGATGGCAAATTATCATAAAGTCTGTGCTGGACGCTAGGTACAAATACGACATTATGCCGCCCTGCGGCGCTTCAGCGCTTGATCCAGGTCATAAGTCGCCTGCAGATTCATCCACAGTTTCGCGGATGTCCCCAGGGCCTTGGCCAAGTCCAAGGCGGACTCGGCGGTAATGCCACGCTTGCCTTTAATAAGCTCATTCAGACGCGCGCGCGTCCAGCCTAGTTTCTTGGCGAAGGCCGTCTGGGTGATGCCGCCAGGCATGAGAAACTCCTCCAGCAGCGTTACACCGGGGTGGAACGGATTCTTAGGCTGCTTCATAAGCGATGCTCCTGCGCCAGATTTTTAATGGTAGCCGACGATCTGAACATTGCTGGCATTACCACCTGTCCACTGAAATATAACGCGCCATTGATCGTTGATTCGGATCGAGTAATACATTGCGAGATTTCCTTTTTTTGATGTTATCAAATAGTAATCCTTTCGCAAGTACACGCCGTGGGATTACCGACCCTGGATTAGGCCTGGCTTAACTAACTGACACTGACCAATAAGTGGTGCACATTGATAGCATGCACAAGTCTGAGTATTGCCTCATATAAGGCAATGCGAGTTGCGGCCGCTCTCGCGCATCCCTGCGCTCCGCGGCATTTGTACTTCCTGTACATCACAGCGCCCCGGTGGGGCGAGAAGCGCAGGGGACCGGGCGTGTTTTTCGCCC
>JANOTM010000357.1:0-2019 GCA_031416355.1 Gammaproteobacteria bacterium | reverse complement strand
AGAAAGCGCGGGTCGCCGCTGGCGCGTGCCTGTTCGATATAACGGCGCGCGAGATGGGCGGCCAAAGCCGCATCGTCCGGCTGTTGCGTGAGCTGTCGGCGCAGGGCGCGTAATTCAGCGCGCACCGATTTTGATTTAACCAAGGGTAAGTGTTCGATAATTTCAGTGTCCGCGCCTGGTACGTAGGGGGCGGCCAAGGTATCGAGAAACAGCGCCGAGACCAGGCAGCCGCCGAACAGGGCGATGTATTTTATCAAGCGTGTGTAGGTGATAAGCGGCATAAGTAATTAAAAATAAAAACGGGCGGCCATAGTGGCCGCCCGCGCGGATAGCCCGCTATAAATTGGAAGGCTCGGTGCTATCGGCCAGCCTGAGGTCAGTTCCGTCTATCTCATCGGGTTCCGTGTCATCGGGTGCCGTAGCAGCGAGTTGTTGGGTGTAGCGGACGATGGCATCGGCCGGGAGCGCGGTTACCGAATTGTCTCCATACACTTTGGAGGACGCGGTGCTTTCGGCTAGCCCGGCATCGGTTTCATCTACCTCACCCGGTTGCGTGCCCTTGGGCGCCATGGCGGTGACTCCTTGGCCGTGGCCGACGAGGGCGCCGGCCTGAGATGCCGGCGCCGATGTCAGCGCCGGATTACCGCCGGACGTTTTGTTATTGCCACAGGCACTCAACGCCAACGCACAGGTCAGGGCCACAAGGCTTAAGTGATATTTCATGGTCATCTCCTAACCGATCACTAATTACTCGGCGATCCCGGCAGCGGTGTGCGCAGATACGGGAAGCTGGCGTCGAAGAAGCTGTCGTTCACCAAGGCACCGTCGGTGTATGCCGAGTTGCCGGTCGGGGCCTGAGCAGGCGCGCCATACAGGCCTATGGAAATCAGCTTGCCCATGACCACACGCAGTGCGATGTCCACGATATCGTCGCCGGGCCGGCGGCCGTTGGGGAAACCGGCCAGATCGCCGCCTATGACGCCCAGATTATTTTGTGCACCCTTGGGCTGGGTCGCGATGGAGGTGTTGAGGCGTATCATCTCCGCTGGCACCACATTCCGCGGCTGATTGAGATTGCCCGTGGCCGGAGTATTGACACCGGTGAGGAAGACCGCCACCAGATCGGCGCGTGGGAACAGGGTCGGCGCCGCTGCAGCGCTATTGCCAAACAAGATTTCGAGCAGCGCCGGCAGGGTTGGATGGGTCACGTAGTCGGCGAACTGCCCGTCATTCTGCGGCCTGGCGGCGTTGAACTTGTCCTTGTCTTTGACACCGATCACCACTTCGTTCACCAACGGCATGGCGAGTCGCGAGACCTGCACCCAGGGTCCACCCTCGAGCGTCGGTTTATCAAAACTCGGCACCGGGCGCAGCAGGCGTGCCTGACGCAGACTGGCAGTAGTCCAAGCACCGACCACTGGATCGCTGGGGGCCACGCAGTCGTTAGGTACCTCTAGCATTAACGAAGTCACGTTGGCGTCGTCCAGCAAATCCAGCTCCGCGTTTACCGGGCCCAGGGGATTGGTGTTGACCAAGTCGAAAATTTCTCCCAGGTTCACCACGAACGGGTCTTTACGCTGACCCACGAACATACGCCCGTCGCGGCAGCCTGGAATTTTGATGTTATAAATATGGCTGGCGGCGTAGGCGGCATAATCGGGTATGGATTTATTGCCGATGTTATCCACCGGTTTGGCAAAACTACTGCCACCGGTGTCGGCGTTGGTGACGGCGATACGCTGGCCGCTACGGCGATTGCCCCGCACCAAGGTCACCTTGTAGCTTTCGGTGACATTAAGATTGGTGGTATTGCCGGCAGAGATGGCCCCGGAGTTAATAATCGGGATAGAGACCTTTTTGCCACCCACGGTGAGCTGGGTATCCTTTAAGGTATTATTGAAGCGGAACTGAAAAGTCAGATCCTCTCTGGCGTCTCCATTGTTGTCCACATGGATTTCATACAGCGCCTCTGGATCCATGGTGAAGTAATTGGGCCCGCCGTAGGGGTCTTGCAGGGGA
>JANOTM010000356.1:0-2427 GCA_031416355.1 Gammaproteobacteria bacterium | reverse complement strand
GTGAAGCGTTCATCGGCACGTGGACTCAGGTCGTGCAGGGCGTGGGCGCATAATTCCTTGCCCGTTCCGCTCTCGCCCAGAAGAAGAATGGCGGCATTCGAAGGGGCGATCTTTTCCACCATTTGATTTACTTTAAGCATTTTTGCACTACATGCAATAATGCCAGCCAGAGCGGAGGGCTTCTGGCTCTGTATGAGGCGGCGGTTCTCGGTTTCCAGCTCGTGCATACGGTAGGCTCGGTTAACGAGAAAACCCAGGAGTTCGGCGTTAATGGGTTTATTGAAGAAGTCGTAGGCGCCCATACCTACGGCGCGTACGGCATTTTCTCGGTCGTTATTTCCAGTGACGACGATGATCTTGGTGTGTGGCGCGATCGTCAGGATTTGCTCAAGGGTAGCGAAACCCTCGCTGCTGCCATCGGGGTCTGGAGGAAGCCCAAGGTCCAGGGTAACCACGGCGGGTTTGTGCCGCTGGATTTGCTCGAGGGCGCGCACCCTGTCGCCCATGGTAATGACATCGTAACCCTCAAAGCACCAGCGCAATTGACTCTGCAGGCCGGGGTCGTCCTCGACCACCAGTAATTTTCGTGCCGCGACTGCCATGTTACCTATTTAACTGCTTCCGGTTTTATAGTGGATATCGGCGACGCGCGGAATTTGACGCGGAATGTGTAGTCGGAAAATAGTCCCCTGGCCGGGCCGGCTGAATACCGCAATTTCGCCACCCATGGAACGGATAAGTTCGCGTGTTTCATATGTGCCTATACCCATGCCGGCTTTGCCTTTTGTTGTCTCGAACGGCCGGAACAGACGCTCGCGGATGAAGGTCTCATCCATGCCGCAGCCGGTGTCCTCCACTTCTACCAGAGCCTGGTCGCCATTTTCGCGCAATCGTATCACAATACGTCCGTCGGGTGGCGTGGCGTCGCGCGCGTTCTGGATAATGTGGCCGATAACGGCGGCAAATCGATCACGATTGGCGCGGACAAACAGCGCATGTTTTTGACATTCCAGGCTGATAGTGGGTTTACTGGCCTTGGTGGTAGCGACGACTTCGTTGAGGATCTGGGCCAGATCTATGGTAACGGCCTGGGCATCGCGCGCGCCGTCGCTGCGTAGTTGACCGAGGAGGCGGTTCATCCGGGCGACGGAGTTCTCCACCGTCATGATGGTGTCTTCCATGAATTTTGGGTTGTGTCGATGTTTGGCGGCATTCGACACTACCAGTGACAACTGGGCAATAAGATTCTTGAGATCATGGACGACAAATGCGGAAAGGTGGTTAAAGGCCTCGAATTGGCGCGCTTCTGCAAGCGCACTCGATGCCTCAAGCTGGGCTAAGTGGCTGGCGGCCTGACGGCTGGCGGTTTTAAGCAGGTCGCAATCCTCCCAATTAAAATGCTTCTGCACTGGTGCCACGGGGGAGCGTGCCAGCACCACAAAGCCCATGAGTCGTTCATGTAGTATCAGGGGGACGACTAGCCAGGCGTCCGGCAGGGTGAGCAGCCACAGAGGAAATTTCGGCCCGACCAGGGAACGCTGCAGTTCGAAATTTGGTTTGTGCTCGTCGAGATTGATGATCCATTCATTCTGTTCGAGGAAGCGCACCAGGGTACCGTCCGCAGGTTCCAGAGAGGGGGCCGGCGCGTCCATGTTCCAGCGCGCCGCGAGTTCGAAGCGTCCGCTATCGCGCCGCAACCACAGTATGCCCCCGGGGCATTCCATGATTTGGGCCAGGGCTTTGATAGCACGTTCGCGTAACTGAGTTTCGGGTTCGCCGGAAGACAGGGTGCGGATAAATCGCAGCCACTCTTCGCGATAATCATATTTGTAATGGAAGAAATACTTACTGATTAAAATTCTCAGGCTGGCACGCAACTGGCCGGAAAATAGCAGTATGGACAGCACCAGCGCCGCGCCGAATAAAAATATCGCCTGGGCCACGAGTCCCCAGGTACCGCCTTGCACACGCACATAGTATCCGCCGGCGCCCATGGCGAGGAGATACAGACCGGCCCCCAGTAGGGCGGTGGTATGGAAGATCATGCGGCGCGAGACGAAGACATCGATGGCGTCTTTTTTCAGGGTCCACTGGAGGTTGCGGCTAATGGCAACACCGATCACCGGTACCACCATAGCGTGAATAAAGCCGCGCGCATCCCACAATACGGCGCTGACACGCTGGAACAGCAAGGCATCCGAATACAGATAAAAGTCGTATGCGAACATGCCACCGATAGCGAGACACAGGTACTTAACCGCGCGCCGTTGCTCCGCTGGCGTGTTGCGATAGAGTTGCTCAACAATAACGAGCCCACCCACAGACATGAGCAAATGACCGGACAGCACGTCGTTGCCTGCGATGAATTCCAGGGCCGATCCGCCGGAGATGCGATACAGGGCGAGCAGCATGAGCGCAGCGGTAAAG
>JANOTM010000355.1:0-3730 GCA_031416355.1 Gammaproteobacteria bacterium | reverse complement strand
GACATATGTGCTCCAGATCAGCGGTAGAACTATTTATCGTAATTGATAATATCTTTCTTTTTATCATAAACCGCTGTGTCTACTTCCATTAATCCCAGAATAGTATGAAAAAGATGGTCGTGCGAATATTCTTTAACCGACTTGGCCCGCAGTGCGATCTTATCTATATGGAACTCATCCCCGAACCACATAAGGGCCCCAATGTGTTTTTGCGTGTCCGGAGCCATAAAATAAGGCAGCCCATGTAGATATAAACTATTTTCACCCAGGGATTCGCCATGGTCGCTCATATATACCATGGCGGTTTCAAAGCGCCCGGAGTTTTTCTTAAGTAGCCTGATTACCTTGGATAGAAAGTAATCTGTATATAGGATGGCATTGTCGTAGGCATTGCCTATTTCCTGGGGCGTGCACTTTTCTAATTGGCTGGTTTTGCAAGTCGGCGTGAACCGTTCAAAAGATTTTGGATAGCGTTTGTAATATGCCGGTCCATGATTTCCCATTTGGTGCAATACTATGAATATATCGCCGGTTTTTTGACCCGCAATATATTCTTGTAACCCATTCAACATGCCCTCGTCTCTGCATTCAATATCGCACACCGGATTGTTCTTTGGGTTCTTAAAATCTTCATACGCCACGTTCAAGGCCACGCCCTTGGAGTCTGAGTTGTTATCTCTCCATAAGATATGAATTCCAGCATGATGTAATACATCGATGAGATTTTGGGTAGACTTTGCTTTTTTATCGCTATACCCGTCGCGGCCAAAAATAGAAAACATACAAGGCACGGAAACCGCCGTGGATGTACCACAAGACCACATATTTGAAAAATTAATAATATCTTCTTTTTTAAGAAGCGGATTGGTTTCTCTCGGGTATCCGTTGAGGGAGAATCTGTCGGCACGTGCCGCCTCCCCAACGACCAATATAATCAACTCCCTATCGGTATCGGTGGGCGGTATTTTTGCATCCATGCCTATGGCTTGTACAACAATGCCACCATCCTTAAAGACATTGTTGATATATTTTACTATAGAGTAGATATAGTACGTTGGATTCGTATAGTACCGTAATGGTTTATGCTCTCTTAAAAACGATGTATAAAATCTGCTGAACATAAAGACCATAGAAATCATAATAAGCAACGCAACGACAATAACTTTTAGTTTGGCTAGTAATTCGGTTTTCAGGGTGCCATTTTCTACCGATACCTTGTAGATAAATATGGATGGCAATATCCCCAGAAACAAAAAATACAAAATCAATTTAAAGCTAAATAAATCTACGGATTCATCGATGTTCGTCTGGACGATGTTTTGGATCATGGTATGGTCTAGGACCACGCTGTAGCTATCCATAAAATAACTAGCGAGGGACGATACCAATAGTATGGTAATTAAAACCGGTTTGGTCGTGTATTTCGAAGTGACGAGGGTCAGCAATAAAACGATTAGGCTCGTCAATAGTATCGCCAGCGACGCTAAAAAAGCGATATTACCCAATGACAGCGGATAGACATCGACAACATTTTTGAAGAACGAAATATTACCGAACAGCACTAAAAATAGTGATACTAAAATAGCGAGTTTAGAGTTTGTCATTTATCGTGCGCAGAGGGTTGGTGCGAAACTCCATAAACGCGTCAGGCCAGAACGGGGACGTCAGGCGATGAACAATGTACCAGTACCGCGACTTCAGAACGGTATGTTAAGCGCCTCGCATGATCAGCCTGGACACACTGCTAGATCCAGCCAAGGGCATCCCTAGTACATTCACCGCAGATAGTGCGAGGCCTTGGCGGAATACACGGCGGTGCATTCGCTGGAGGGGGGCGTGCGCTGCACCGACAGCAAGGAACCGTCGCCCAGGGTATTTTTGATATCCACGGCGGCTCTGTAAATGCTGCTGGAGGTGGGGACATAGCAATAAAACGATTGCCCGCTGGCGTCTTGACCGTAAAAATATAACAGCCCATTGGCGTAACCGCCGGCGCCGATATAAGTGGTGTGGGCGGTGGGGGTATTGTTGAATCGGCTATTGAATGTGCCGAAGATATAGCTGCTGTCGGTGGCGATCACCACATATCCGGGCACGTAATCGCCTTGTGCCTGGGCGGTTAGCGGTAGGGCCAGGGACAGGATCAGGGACCCTGTTCCCAGGGCCTGTAAGAATTTTTTCATGGGGATACTCCTTGGTATAACTCGAATATAGCCCGTATATCAAAGGGATGGCAAGGCACCTACGGCTTTTAGTTGCTGCCGGTTGATGGCGCCGAACAGTTTTTCCAGTAATTCCACCCGCTGCGCCTCGGACATGTAGGGCGATAATTTGAGCAGTGCGTTGTTGTCGTTATCGGTCCAAACGCCCGCGGCCAGGGCGCGATCCACGATGGCATGGGACTCCAGTGCAATCTGCGGGTTGGCCTCGACCCGTGGCCGCGGGCGTACCGCGGGCGCTAGCGCAGTTGCCGCATTGGCCGTAGTTGTGCGGGGCTTTTCTTCCCGCATCTGGTGCAAATAGGTCTGTATCTCATCTTTCAGTATGGTCTGGATCGACTCGCGCAATAGCTGTTCGTCCGGGGGTTTCATGGCGGCGATGGTGCTCTCGGGGTCGATGATAGGCACTATGGGCGTCGCCAGCACCGACGTGACGGGGGCCGGTTCCGGGATTTTCATCCACAAAAACACAAATCCGCTGATCTGGATAAGGAGTATGCCTATCAGTAATAGCCTGTATGGTCCTGTGTCCATTATGTACCCTTAAAATGTCACCCCCATGACAGTCTAACATCAGGTCCCATCACAGCCCCAACCTCTCCCACACCAGGCTAGTGGGGCCGGCACGGTTCATAGTGTAGAAGTGCAGCCCAGGCGAGCCGGCTGCTAGTAGTTGATCGCATAACTGGGTGGTCACATCCAATCCAAAGGCGCGGAGCGAGTCCAGGTCATCGCCGTAAGCTTCCAGGCGCTTGCGTATCCAGCGCGGAATCTCGGCCCCACAGGCATCGGAAAAACGCGCGAGCTGCTTGTAGTTGGTGATGGGCATGATGCCAGGCACGATGGGAATGTGTATACCCAGGGCCTCGCAGTCGTCGACAAAACGGAAATAGGCATCGGCATTGTAAAAATATTGGGTCATGGCGGAGTCCACACCGGCATCGACCTTGCGCTTGAAGTTGAGCAGGTCTTGCTCCATGTCTTGGGCCTGGGGATGCATCTCCGGATAGGCCGCCGCCTCGATATGGAACCAGTCGCCGGTTTCAGCGCGGATAAATTCCACCAGCTCGCTGGCGTAGCGCAACTCACCCGGCGACACCGTGCCCGACGGCAGATCGCCGCGCAGTGCCACCAAGTGGCGTATGCCTAAGGTCTTATAACTGGCCAGGATGTCGCGAATGTTCGCGCGCGTGGAGCCTATGCACGACAAATGCGGCGCCGCCGCCTGGCCCATACTCTGGATGTCCCGCACTGCTTCGTAAGTCCCGTCGCGGGTGCCACCGCCAGCACCGAAGGTCACCGAAAAGAAACGTGGCTTGAGCTGCGCCAGTTGCTGCGTAGTGGCGTGCAGGCTGGCCCTGCCCTCCTCCGTTTTAGGTGGAAAGAACTCGAAGCTGAAGCTGCGCGTATGGGTTTTTTGGGAGTCCATTGTTAGAACCAGTGGCAAGTAGCAAGTTTCAAGTGGCAAGTACTGGGCTTCCTTGCAACTTGCTACTTGAACCTTGCTACTG
>JANOTM010000354.1:0-3942 GCA_031416355.1 Gammaproteobacteria bacterium | reverse complement strand
CCGAAATCATCATCGAAAAAATCACGCTGGTGGAATAGGCACGGCGCAGCGTTTACCCCCCATGGCCACGCTGTTCATTTCCGATCTGCACCTGTGCGCCCAGCGGCCCGCGGTCATGACACTGTTTCTGGATTTTTTACGCGGCCGGGCGACCCATGCCGATGCCCTCTATATACTCGGAGATCTGTTCGAATACTGGATCGGTGACGATGCCGCCGCCGACGCGGAATTTGCCGCAGTCATCGCCGGCCTGCGCGCCCTCACCCAGCGACCGCCAGACGAGTCCATGGATGGGCGAGGTAGAGCGCTGTCGGGAACAGGCGCCGGGATGGCGGAAGTACTGGCGCCAGGCCTCTCGAGGCAAACGCAGGAGCAGTTTCCAGTGAGCGGCGTTCCGGTATACGTCATGCACGGCAACCGCGACTTTCTCTTGGGCGAAGAGTTTACCCAGATCACCGGCTGTCGTTTGTTGCCGGACCCCACCCTCATCGATCTCTACGGCACACCGGTGCTGCTGATGCACGGCGACACCTTGTGCACCGACGACGTGGACTATCAGAACTTCCGCCGCATCGTGCGCGACCCGCAGTGGATTAAAAAATTTCTCGCCCAAAGCCGCGACCAACGCAACGCCGTGGTACGCGATCTGCGTGCCACTAGCAAGACCGCCATGGCGGAGAAACCACCGGACATCATGGATGTGAATCCCGCCGCAGTAGAGACCGTGATGCGCACCCACCGCGTACACCATTTGATCCACGGCCACACCCACCGCCCCGCGCAACACGACTTACTACTTGACGGCCAGCCAGCACGCCGCACGGTGCTGGGCGATTGGTACGAACAAGGCAGCGTCCTGGAGTGCGATGCCCGCGGCTGTGTGCTGGAGAGTTTGCGTTGAATGCAAGTGGCCCTGCCCCACCATCGACTCTTAGGCAGTGCCCTATTCAACGTAGGGTGGGTGAAGGCACGCAGTTTGTGCCGTAACCCACCAGGCGTGCCGCCAGGCACTCCTTAAAAAATCGTTGTGTTGCTACGCAACGCTTGGTGGGTTACGCAAACTACGCTCCACCCACCCTACGTTTAGGATTGAGCAAGTGCCCTTAGCCCAGGGCCCCATCTACCCGGGCCCTAAGTCCCACTTGTCATTTCGACCGCGGGGAGAAATCCGGCTCAACCATATCGCCAATACTGTAACGCCGATAATCCTGCGGCAAGCTGTGCCAACTATCGCCACCCGATGGCAGCGTTTTAAAATCCACCAACTGCCGCACACGCCCATCGTGGCTCACCTGCCGCACCGGAAAACCCTGATCCAAATAACGCGCCGGCGCAAACACCCACTCCGCCAAGTCGCACACAGACTGCCCAAATTCCGACATGCGCACCTGGGTCTGCGCCTGCTCGCCCGCCATGATCTCATGATACTCACGCAAGGCCGCCACCACCTCCGGCAACAAACCGGCCGCGGCATACACCTCGGTGCAGATCTTGCCATTGGTAAGCAAACGATAATGAACTACCGGCCGGCCAGCAACCGCGGGAAAAACCGCCGCATCGCGCTCGATGCCCTGCTCAAACACCGGCGGACGCGCCAATGTCAGGGGTAAGGGTTTAATAACTAGTATGGTCTGATCAGCGGCGCTGACGCTATAAACCATGCGCGCCCCACGATCCAACAAAACAAAGTCACCCTCGGCGCCGTCATCCATGCGCAGATACTCGCGGTTGACACGCATATGCGTGGCCAAGACCCGACCGTCTCTATCCTGCTCGGTAAAATGGAGCAAGGTGTCGGTAGCGCGCGGCGTGACGCAGGCGCTGGCTGTGAGTGCCACCACCATCAATCCTATGTAAAAACCCGGTTTGGCTTTCATATTCTCTTGTACATTATAAGCGTTTCCAAGCTCAGCGGCGGCTCTGGCGACGCTTAGCGACGACAGAGGCATCAGCTAGAGCGCCTTGCTGGGCAGTCGCTAAAACTACGCGCGCGTGCAACTTTAGGCCTAGGGCTTCAATGACCTTGAGAATAGTATCGAAGCCAGGGCTGCGCTCCCCGGAGAGCGCCTTATATAGGCTTTCGCGGGACAGGCCAGCATCGCGCGCCACCTGCGACATACCCTTGGCGCGCGCGATGTCACCCAACGCCTTGGCGATGAAAGCGGCATCTCCATTTGCCTCCTCAAGGCAGGCCTCCAGATAAGCTGCCATTTCCTCCGGAGTCCGAAGGTGTTCGGCAACATCGTAATGTGTAGTACGGATCTTAGCCATGATAAGTTCCTACAGATTGCGTTGGAGACGCAGGCATGCAGTGTTTTGGGCGGTAAAAAGGCCTGTTTAACGGCACATTGTGACCAGCTTATCCCAGTTTCTGGTTTTTACTCAGAAGATTATGGAGGTCCGAATCGGGGCCTCAATGCATACCCACTTTACAGCAACCGGTTCTTGTATTAGATTCTAATACAAGAGAATTTCTGAGGTTCTAACCATGCGTGAAACCATAACGATCAGCGTTCCGGAAGAAATCAAGGCGGAGCTGGATAAGCTTATGCGTGAGGAAGGCATCTCACGCAGTGATATCGTGAGAGAGTCCTTGCGCGACTACCTGTTTATGCGGCGTTTCCGCCAGCTCCGCGCCCGGATGCTCGCCAAGGCCCAGGCGCAAGGCATTTTTACGGACGAGGACGTATTCAAGCGGATTTCATGAGGATCCTGCTGGACACCAATGTCCTGATCGCGGCATTCATCGCGCGAGGCACGTGTAGTGAAGTGTTGGAACACTGTGCCCGCAATCACACACTGGTCTCGTCCAAGCCCCTGTTCCAGGAGCTTGACGAAAAGCTGGCCGGCAAGTTCGGGTTTACACGCAAGGAAACGCGTGAAGTTGCTGCCTTGCTCCGAGGCAAGACAGAGATGGTAGAGCCCGTTACTCTGGACCAACCTGTATGCCGCGACCCGGATGACGACGTGGTACTTGCTACGGCTTTAGCCGGCGCGTGCGATTGTATTATAACGGGTGATAAGGATCTGCTGGTGCTGGAGCGATTCAGGCAAATTCCGATTCTGGCGCCGGCTGATTTCTGGCGTTATGAGAAGTTTTGATTCATGTCCCCATGCCGGCAAAAAGTCCGATCTTGGCGTTGCATGCCGCGCGTGGGAGTAAAGCGAGTAAGGAGACGGAGGAATTATTTTTTAGGCAATGGCCGAAGATAGTATTGCCTGCCTATTTTTTAATCCCTCCGTCCCAAGTGGCACTTACTTAAAGCAACCCCCTATCCAACGTAGGGTGGGTGGAGGCACGGAGTATGTGCCGTAACCCACCAGGCGTGCCGTCAGGCACTCCTTAAACAAGGCGTTGTGTTGCTGCGCAAGGTTGGTGGGTTACGCAAAAAACGCTAACCCACCCTACATTTAACATTTGGGTTTGAGTAAGTGTCGTTCGGGTCGGAGCCTGAGGTTTCCCCACGAATATTTATTGCGGATCAATTGGTTAAAGAGTAGTTTACGCAAAAACGCTGCATGCATGGCAGCGAATTAGTTTTCTTGAGGTGTCGAAACCGCCAAGGAGATCGTGCCATGCATACAGCAACCATCGTAACGCAAGTCAGGCGATGTTTTTTACCGATCATGCACGCCGCGCGTTGGTGTGGAAAAGAGGGCGAATGAAACAGCAAATATCTATATTGACGTCTATGATATATCGATAACTTGGGTGGCGCGTGTCGTCGATGTAAAGTTTTCTTCATTGCGTGAAGACTTAAGGAAGTTTAGAGCGCAGGCATATATTGTTTCTTGAAACGTGAGGTCTTAATGAAGGCAATTATATTCGTAGTCGTGCTAGGCGCAGCCGCCTATTGGGGTTGGAGCTACTACAACAATCAAATGGTGAGAGACCCGGTGTACGCGGAATTTCGTGTGAAGTACGCAAATGGGATAACGCTG
>JANOTM010000353.1:0-10396 GCA_031416355.1 Gammaproteobacteria bacterium | reverse complement strand
GCGATTGCGCACAAGACGGGCACCACGCTCATCTTCATCAATCAGCTCCGCCAGAAGATCGGCGTCGTCTTCGGCAACCCCGAGACCACCACCGGCGGCAACGCCCTGAAGTTTTATGCCTCGGTACGTCTCGACATCCGGCGCATCGGTGCCATTAAAAAAGGCGACGAGGTGATCGGCAGCCAGACTCGCGTCAAGGTGGTCAAGAACAAGGTGGCGCCGCCGTTCAAGCAGTGTGAGTTCGACATCCTATATGGCGAGGGCATATCCAAGGAGGGCGAGTTGATCGATCTGGGTGTATTACGCGACATCGTCGACAAATCCGGCGCCTGGTACAGCTACAATAAGGAACGCATCGGACAGGGCAAGGACAACGCGCGTCAGTTTCTCAAGGAAAATCCGAATATTGCCGCGGATATCGAATCCCGTATTCGCGCCGCCGCCCAACCGGTGATCATCGCCGCGAGCGCGGACGACGAGCCCCTGGCCGAGGAGGCCGAGGCCTGACACCGGAGGTCTTGCCCGCTGATGCGCCTATATTGCAGGCACGGCGCGCGGCCATGGATATGTTGGCGCGGCGCGAACACAGTGCCGGCGAATTGCGGGCAAAACTATTGCGTAAGGGGCATGCGCCAGCGGCCGTTACCCAGGCAATGACCGATCTGCAGCAGGATGGATTGATCAGCGACCGGCGTTTTACCGAAATGCTGCTGACCGTGCGCCGCGGCCGCGGCGTGGGCCCGCTACGCATACGCAAGGAATTACAGGAAAAGGGCGTGGCCGAGGAATTAATTAACCAGTACTTGGACGTGTCCAGTCCTGAGTGGATAGAAGATGTGCGTCGTGTGAGACAAAAAAAGTACGGCGATGAATTGCCGGCAAACTACGCAGAGCGCGCCCGCCAGGCGCGTTTTCTGCAATCCCGTGGTTACACCTTCGACCAGATCCAGCGCGTATTCACTTGCGACGCCGACGATTGATCCAGCATCCCCATGAAAAGCTCAGAACTGCGCGACCGATTTCTAAAATTCTTTGAACGCCACGGCCATACCATCGTGCCGTCCAGTCCTTTGATCCCGGCGAACGATCCGACCCTGCTGTTTACCAATGCCGGCATGGTGCAATTCAAGGATGTCTTTGTCGGCGCCGAAAAGCGTCCCTACGTGCGCGCCGCCAGCAGCCAGCGCTGTGTGCGCGCCGGTGGTAAGCACAATGACCTGGAAAATGTTGGTTACACCGCGCGCCACCACACCTTTTTCGAGATGCTGGGCAACTTTAGTTTCGGCGACTACTTCAAGCGCGAGGCCATCGCCTATGCCTGGGAATTTCTCACGCGCGAACTCAAGCTGCCGGCCGAGCGCCTATGGATAACGATTTACCAAGACGACGACGAGGCCGCGAACAACTGGTTGAACGAGATCGGGGTCGATTCAACGCGCTTCACGCGCCTGGGCGAGAGTTCAAACTTCTGGGCCATGGGCGATACCGGCCCGTGCGGGCCGTGCTCAGAAATATTCTATGATCATGGCCCCGGAATCGCCGGTGGCCCGCCGGGCAGCCCGGACGAGGACGGCGACCGCTACGTCGAGATTTGGAATCTGGTGTTCATGCAGTACAACCGCGACGCTGGCGGCAAACTGCATCCCCTGCCCAAGCCGTCGGTGGATACCGGCATGGGCCTGGAGCGCATCAGTGCGGTGATGCAGGGCGTGCACAGCAACTATGACATCGATATCTTTCAGGATCTGATCCAGACACTGAGGATGTTTCTACCGCAAGATAAGCGCGGAACCGCTGAACCAGGTTCATTGAAAGCGATTGTGGACCATATTCGAGCGACGTCTTTCCTTATTCTCGACGGCGTGCTGCCTTCAAACGAAGGCCGTGGCTACGTATTACGTCGCATCATGCGCCGCGCGATCCGCCACGGGAGCAGGTTGGGCATAAAGGAACCTTTCTTCCACAAGTTGGTTGGCCCGCTGGCACTCGTGATGGGCGGCGCCTATCCGGAGCTCAACGACAAAAAAGATGAGATTGGTAAAGTTATCCTTCAAGAAGAGGAAGGATTCGCCGAGACCCTTTCCAAGGGTTTGCGCATTCTGGAAGAGGCGATTGGCGGCGCTCGTAACAAGACTCTCGGTGGTGATGTTGTTTTTAAACTTTACGACACTTATGGCTTTCCAGCTGATCTCACCGCCGACATCGCCCGTGAACGCGGCCTCACGTTGGACATGGAGGGCTTCGAGCGCGAGATGCAGGCGCAACGTACCCGCGCGCGCGAGGCCTCCACTTTCAAGAGTGCCGCGGTGGTGAGTCTGGACGAACTCGGCATCCGGCCGGCGACGTTCACTGGTTACGAATCCATTAAAGATCAAGCCAAGATCAGCGCGCTGTTGTGTGAGGGTGTGGCGGTGCAGGAACTCAAGGCCGGGCAAAACGGCGTGGTGTATCTCGACACCACACCGTTCTATGCGGAATCCGGCGGACAGGTGGGGGATCAGGGTCTGTTGATCGCCGGCGACGCCCGTTTCCAGGTGCAGGATACCCAGAAGGGCCACGCCCATGTCGGGCAGATGTTGCAGGGCCGCCTGAAAGTCGGCGACAGCGTGCGTGTCGAAGTCGACCAGGTCAGGCGCCAGGCCACCGCCTACAATCACTCCGCCACCCACCTGCTGCACGCGGCGCTGAAGAAAGTGCTCGGCCCGCATGTGAGCCAGAAGGGCTCGCTGGTGGATGCGGAACGCCTGCGTTTCGATTTTACCCAGCCGGAACCGGTGACGCGTGCGCAACTGGATGAGATCGAGCGCCTGGTGAACGACGAAATCCGCGCCAACGACCCAGTGGAAACCCGCGTCATGCCCATCGCCGAGGCCATGGCCTCCGGCGCCATGGCGCTGTTCGGCGAAAAATACGGCGACGAGGTACGTGTGGTCGGCATGGGTGAGTTCTCCACCGAGCTGTGTGGTGGCACCCATGTGCGCCGCACCGGCGACATCGGTCTGCTGAAAATTGTGGCCGAAGGTGGTGTCGCTGCGGGTGTGCGGCGTATCGAGGCGGTGACCGCCGCCGGTGCCCTGGCCTATGCGCGCGACAGCGAGCAGCGTCTGGCGCGCATCGCCGATCTGGTGCGCGGCAGCCGCGACGACGTGGAGCGCAAGGTCGAGCAGCTCGGCAGCCGCGTCAAGAGTCTGGAAAAAGAACTCGACCAGCTGCGCGGCAAAATGGCCGCGAGTAAGGGCGACGCCCTGCTGGACGCGGTGCGCGTGGTCAAGGGCGTGAAGGTCCTGGCCACGCGCCTGGACGGCGCCGACAGCAAAGGCCTGCGCGAGACCCTGGACCGGCTGAAGGACAAGCTGGGCAGCGCCGCCATCGTGCTCGCCTCGGTGCAGGACAATAAAGTCACCCTTATCGCCGGGGTCACAAAAGACCTGGTGGGTCGCATCCATGCGGGCGAGATGGTCAACCAGGTGGCGATGCGGGTAGGGGGCAAGGGAGGCGGCCGGCCGGATATGGCCCAGGCCGGCGGCACCGACCCATCCCAGCTGGATGCCGCCCTGGCGGCCATTCCGGCCTGGGTGGAGAAACTACCGTAACTTTATAATCGGGAATAGGGAATAATTTAGCTATCCTGGTTGTTTACTCCAGAGCAAAAAGAAGGTTTAATTCGCGCCTTTTACCCGGCGCGCTTGATAATATGCCCGCTGCCGGCGTGGATAACTGACTAAAAGAACCGGCCATGGCCTTAATAGTTCAAAAATACGGCGGAACCTCCGTGGGTAGTCCGGAGCGCATCCTGGCGGTGGCGGAAAAAGTGGCACGTAAGCGCGCCGCAGGGGATGATATGGTCGTGGTGGTATCGGCCATGAGTGGCGAGACCAACCGTCTGATCGACCTTGCCAGTAAGGTGAATGCGGACGCCCCGGCGCGCGAACTGGATGTGCTTATTTCCACCGGCGAGCAGGTCACCATCGCCCTGCTTAGCATGGCCCTGGAGGGTATTGGTTGTCCGGCCCGCTCCTATACCGGCAGCCAGGTACACATACGCACAGACAGCGCCCACGGCAAGGCGCGTATCATGGATATCGACGAAACGCGGGTGCGGGACGATCTCAAAAAGGGCCGGGTCGTGGTTATCGCCGGCTTTCAAGGGGTGGATGAGGGCGGCAACATCACTACTTTAGGGCGCGGGGGCTCGGATACCACCGCCGTGGCCATGGCCGCCGCGCTGAAGGCGGACGAATGCCAGATTTATACCGACGTCGACGGGGTATATACCACCGATCCCCGCATCGTGCCCCAGGCCCGTCGCCTAGAACGCATTACTGCCGAGGAAATGCTGGAAATGGCCAGCCTCGGGGCCAAGGTGCTCCAGATCCGGTCGGTGGAATTTGCTGGGAAATATCGCGTGCCATTGCGGGTGCTGTCCTCCTTTGTAGAAGGCCCGGGTACACTGATCACCTATGAGGAAAATACCATGGAGCAGCCGCTTATTTCCGGAATTGCCTTCAATCGCGATGAGGCTAAACTGACCATAAAAGGCGTTCCCGATCAGCCGGGGGTGGCCTATCGCATCTTGGGTGAAATCGCCAACGCCAATGTCAATGTGGACATGATTATTCAGAACGTGGGTGCCGACGGCACTACCGATTTTACCTTTACGGTGCACCGCAGCGATTACCCCCCGGCCAGGGCGATACTGCAAAAGGTGGCCGGACAATTATCGGCACGGGAAGTGACGGGGGACGACAAGATAGCCAAGATTTCTGTGGTCGGTGTGGGTATGCGGTCCCATGCCGGCATCGCCAGCACCATGTTCAAGACCCTGGCGGATGAGGGTATCAATATTCAGATGATTTCCACGTCGGAGATCAAAATATCCGTGGTTGTGGACGAAAAGTACCTGGAATTGGCGGTGCGCGCCCTCCACAGCGCTTTTGGACTAGAACATGCGCCTTCGGTAATGGTGTAGTGGTCTGGCGATTGGCATGGAAGCTGCATAGCTATCCAGGGAGCAGAATGTGGCGGGTGTTATCAGGCAGTTGCGATCACCAGCGATGGGCCAGGGATCGGTAGCAGGGCACTAGGGATAGTTGACCACGATTTTGCGGGCGTGGAGTATGGACGGCAATGATGTAGTCAGAAAGGAGCACAGCATTATGCTGATTTTAACGAGAAGGGTAGGCGAAACGCTAAATATTGGTGATGAGGTCCAGGTAACGGTACTCGGCATCAAAGGAAACCAGGTTCGCCTGGGCGTGAATGCGCCCAAAGAGATCCCAGTGCACCGGGAAGAAATCTACGAACGTATCAAGAAGGAAAAGGAAGCCGGCCTGCCGCCGCGCATCGTCGAGAAGAAGGACGTCGGCAACTCTTAGTTAAGTATTCTTTACGAGGCCATCCGCCCCCTGTATGCTACGGGCGCGTTATTGGAGAGATGGCCGAGTGGTCGAAGGCGCTCCCCTGCTAAGGGAGTATGGGGTTTATAGCTCCATCGAGGGTTCGACTCCCTCTCTCTCCGCCATATTCGATATTCAAGGTCAGCGCCCAGCCTAAGGCAGTAATTTTGTTGACACGCCCGCGCGCGCTTCGCATAATGCGCGGCCTTTAGCTTAAATCGCACATGCGCCCGTAGCTCAGCTGGATAGAGTACCTGGCTACGAACCAGGCGGTCGGGAGTTCGAATCTCTCCGGGCGCGCCATTTTTTCCCACCCATACTGCCTCTTAACGAAGTGACCGGACCTTGTTGATAGTCCGACCTTCGATTTGCCCCTAGTTAGAACGCATCCTTAGTCGCGTTCAGTGACGTGGCCGATGTGACCATATGGAGGTCCCGGTAGTCGACTTGGACCTCCTAAAGAGTAGGAGAGGCGCTATTCCCACTGGAAAATTTTAAACCAGTGCCTTTGGGATGACGGCATATCATACAACAAATTCTGGTAGCAAATCATCGGGTATGATGCTCGATGCTGTCGCAAGATTGGAGATTTTTGCAGCCTGAATAAATGCAGAAAATTTATCCGCGGGCAATGGCAGGCTAAGAAAATAACCCTGCATTTCTTCACATCCATGTTGGCGCAGGAAATCAAGCTGCGCGCGCGTCTCGACGCCTTCGCCGACCACTTGCAGCTGTAAATTGTGCGCCATTGCGATAACGGTCTTAGCGATTACCTCATTGTCATGACTACTGCCCAGGTCGTGTACAAAGGATTTATCGATCTTGAGAAAATCCACCGGAAAACGATTGAGATAGGCGAGTGACGAATAACCGGTACCGAAGTCATCAATGGCAACGGAAATACCCAGCATACTGAGCGCATTCAACGTTATGACGGATTTTTGGACGTCCTCCATAGCGAGACTCTCGGTTAACTCCAGTTCTAAATAATTCGGGGGCAAACCCGTATCGCATAAAATATTTCCGACTACTCCCAGCAAATTCGGATGCTTAAATTGCTGCGCAGAAAGATTTACTGCAACGCGCAGTGGCGCCATGCCGGCATCGATCCAGGTTTTGTTCTGCGTGCAAGCGGTTCGTAGTACCCATTCTCCAATGGGCAGTATAAGACCCGTCTCCTCAGCCAGGGGAATGAATTTTTCCGGCGATATAATACCTAGTGTCGGGTGGCGCCAGCGGATCAGCGCTTCCATGCCCGTGACGGTATTGTCGGCACAAAGCATACGCGGTTGATAGTGCAGAATGAACTCTTGATTTTCCAGTGCTTTGCGCAGGTCATTTTCAAGTAACCGCCGTTCTAGTGTGGCTACGTTCATCTCCGCAGTGTAAAACTGATAGGTATTTTTTCCCTGCTTCTTGGCTTTATACATGGCGATGTCGGCATTTTTTAGCAATGCCTGAATGTCGTTTTTGTTTTTATCGCCGTCGCCTAGGCTGTCATCAAGAGGGTAAAGGGTGATGCCGATGCTTGCTGAAATATGTACCTCGTGTCCTTCCAGCATATAGGGTTTCGCCACCGCCTCCAAGACCAATTGTGCAATTTGGGCGGCATCCTGTGGTTGCCGAATATCGCTGCAGATAAGAATAAATTCATCGCCGCCCAAACGCGCCGCGGTATCGCTTTCTCGGATATTCCGGGTAAGGCGCTCCGCTATTGCTTTAAGTAAGGCATCGCCAACCGCATGACCAAAACTATCGTTAATAGTCTTAAAGCAGTCAAAATCGAGAAACATCACGGCGACTAGATGTCCTGAGCAGCGTGCTTGTGCCAGCGCTTGTCGCAGACGATCTTCAAACAATAAGCGATTGGGCAAATCGGTCAGGTTATCGTAATGGGCGAGGTGGTAAAGACGCGCCTGCCTAGATTCCGTAATAGTTCTTGGAAAGTTGTAACTGGCATCCATGCCTAAATAGGATCCCGCCTGCTGAATAACGAAACCATCGTACCAATATTGTAGGCATGCACCTTTCGTCTGTGTTTGCGATTTATCCTGGCCACTACTGGGTTTAATACCAAAGCGAGTTGAATCCATGAGAGTCGATAATGGCCTGTATATATATTTACTAATTCATTAAAATATAAATAATCACTAGTACAATCACAGGTACACCCAACATCCACCCAATTATATACTTGCCCATAACACCCTCCTTAATGGAATATCAATTAGACATCAATGGAATGTAAACTTGAATCTAGGCGCCACTTACTTTTTTCGACTTTCATTATGCGAGTGCCCCTATATTTTTTCTGTGCGCTATCGTCCATTATCCGAATTTTTAGAATCTCTCATTTGCAATCTCTCAAGACTTTTATTACGCATAAATATCCACTGACCAAGGGCAGCAGTCGCCAAAAGCAAAAAATTTGTGACCACAAATACCCAGTTTTTCAGTAGCCAGCTATAAATCAAAAATCCCGACGACGCAGCCAGCTGCCCCACAAACAGCCATTTTGACAGGCCGCGGGTGCTTTTTTCGCGCCACTCGGTAAAAACTTGGCGACCTATGGTGAGCAACAAAATTGCGGCCGCAGACCAACCTATTAGTTCGGTAAACATTGCATTGGGAACAAAAGCGCACCCCTCAGAATTTAACTTTCATATATGCTGCGACGTGCTGCCCATAAAAATCGGATAATCCATGCCACCAGAAAATTCATATTCTGATGGCATGGGACGAGACCCATATGCCGCGTATTACCTGTTAGCGATGCACAAGTTTTGCACGCTCACTTCTGGAAGATTTACTGCGCATTTCAGGATCCTCTATACCCATGTTCATTTGCAGTTCGTTTTTTAGCTGCATCATCTGGACGCCTAAGGTAGCGGTGTCCATTTTTTCTCTTTTTACTTTGGGGAACATCTGTTCCTGCTCCTCATCGATATGGTGGTCAACATACTCACCGAGTACGGTTACTTTAGCGTCGTAATGATCGTCCCCGGGATCCATACCCTCTAGTTGTGCGATAAGGTCTTTAGCGCTGAGATGTTCTTCTTCGGCTTCATCCATAAGATCATCTTCATCTATGGCATCGCGCACTGCCGGATAGAATATCTCTTCCTCGATTTTGGTATGTATGGTCAGTTCATTGCATATCTGTTGCACGAGTTCCGATTTTTTATCGCTTGAATCTGAACTCTCCTTTAGTTTTTCAAACTCTTTAAATAATTTCCTTACTTTTTTGTGATCTTCCATCAGGATGGAAATCGCATCCTGTGTACTTTTGGATGTAGATGTTTTCTTTGTCTGCTTCATCGTGTTCTCCTGTATAAATAATGAAGTGGATATTACTAATCGTGTGCGCCTAAGACTGCCGCATCCTCATTGTGAATCTGGTATTCATGCTTTCTCTGGATGGGCAATTATTGTTCTGTGAGACCCGAAATTCGGTACGATGGCGTACATACCCATTTCTTGTATTTTCGGTAGGGACATTAGGTTCAGCAGATGTCTACGCGCAGAAGAGCCAAGCAGCAGGTTACATAGGAGTTAGTGTGTTACAAGAAGGAGAAGCGTACGTACTTATTTTTCCGAGGGCTGGTGTGCGACACCCTAATAATATGTAAATTATATTTTCAGAGAGACTCCGGCCTCATCAAACGTAGCCATATGGTTATGCAGGGCACAGGCCAAGCGTAACAACGGTAGAGCCACCGCCGCACCGCTCGCTTCGCCTAGCCGCATCTTGAGATCGAGCAGGGGATGTGCATTCAGTGCCTGCAACACGCGTGCGTGCCCAGGTTCGGCGGAAGTATGCGAATATATGAACCAGTTGCCTATATCCCGGCAGCGATGTGTCGCTAGTAGCGCTGCGGTGCTGGTGATGTAGCCATCTATAAGTATAGGAATTCCCATTTGCGCACAGGCGATGTAGGCGCCAGTCAGCGCGGCGATCTCGAAACCGCCCAGCCGGCGCAGCGTTTCCATGGGCTCAGGTGGATCATTAAGATGTACTCGGTGCAGCGCCAGGGCGCGCCGTATGACTTCGGCCTTATGGGCCACGCCCTGGGCACTGAGCCCGGTGCCAGGGCCGGCAAGGGCCTCGGGCGGTGCATCCAGCAGGACACAGGCCAGGGCCGTGGCCGCGGTGGTGTTGCCGATGCCCATTTCCCCGCCGATAAAAAGTTGTGCGCCCGCCATCTTGGCACGCTCGGCGCTTTGACGGCCGGCATGGATAGCGCGCGCCAATTGTTCCTCGCCCATGGCAGCGTCTTGGGTAAAGTTTTTGGTTCCCCGGCCCAGATGCAAGTCAAGAACGCCCTCCAACGCGCCGGTGTCTACCACGGTGCCGAGGTTCAACACTTCGAGGGTGGCGTTAAGCTGGCGGGCGAGTACGCTGATGGCGGCGCCGCCGCGTGCGAAGTTGCGTATCATTTCGGCCGTGACCGCTTGCGGAAATGCCGACACACCTTCCTCGGCTACGCCGTGATCGCCGGCGTATACCGCGATATGCACGCGTTCGAGAGTGGGTAGGGGGGTGCCTTGCATCGCCGCCAGCTGTATCGCCAATGTTTCGAGGCGGCCCAGGGCCCCGGGTGGTTTGGTGAGCTGTGTTTGACGCTGTTCGGCCGCGCGCCGCGCGCTGTCATTCAGGGGGGCACACGGTACATTCAACCAGTCGGCATTCATGCCAGGGAGTTTCCTTTTAATATAAGAGGCAGGCCCGCCAGCGTAAAAATAACGCGGTCGCAACAGCGTGCAATGTCCTGATGCAGTCGCCCGGCTTCATCGGCGTAGCGCCGTGTAAGCGCACCTAAGGGCACCACGCCTAAACCGGTTTCATTACTCACTAAGATGATGTGTCCTGGCAGACGCGGCAACAGTTCCATGAAGGCATGACGCTCTGTTTCAAATACTGCTTCCTGGTCGGTACATAGCAGATTACTGAGCCACAGGGTCAAGCAGTCCACCAGCACGCAGCAATCCGCCGCCGCATG
>JANOTM010000352.1:0-2390 GCA_031416355.1 Gammaproteobacteria bacterium | reverse complement strand
CAAAACCGGCCCTCATCCTCGGCAATTGCTCCTGCATTGCTCTACCTCCGGCATCCATGCCGTCGTGTCCTTCTCCCGGAGGGAGAAGGGACTGTGTAGCAGGCGGTGTGCACTATTTAATGGCCTCCTCAGTATATCTTACGCTTAGCTTTAAATTCTTTTTGAGCTTTGAGCATTGCTGGGTAGCGGAAACAGGTTTTAACATGGTCGTTAACCATGCCGATGGATTGCATGTAGGCGTAAATGGTAGTGGCTCCTACAAACTTAAAGCCTCTTTCTTTCAAATTTTTACTGATTTCTTCTGACAAGGAAGTAGACGCAGGAACCATGCCTGCCGATTCCCAGGCGTTATTAATTGGGGAGAAATCTACAAACGACCAAATATAATTATTGAACGTGCCAAATTCCTTTTGGACTTCGATAAAAATTTGAGCATTATTAATAGCTGAAACGATCTTTTGTTTATGCCTCACAATGCCGTCATTCTGCAGCAGTTGTTCGACCTTCTTTTCTGTAAACCTTGATACTTTTTTAAAATCAAAGCTGTTAAATGCTTTTTTATAGGCCATACGCTTAGTTAAAATGGTGTGCCAACTAAGCCCGGCTTGCGCCCCTTCCAACAAAATCATTTCAAAATGTTTGTTATCATCGGATACAGGAACGCCCCACTCTTCGTTGTGATAAACGGACTCCAACGCGGTTTTCGTTGACCACGCGCACTGGTTTAACTTTTTCAAAACGCCTCCTAAACAAGAGTTGACAGCCTTCTATAAAATAAAAGGGAAAAGCCAGACACACAACTGAACGGGTGTAAGCTTCAGCAGGTACTTTAATTTAGGCATCCATTACAAGCATGACCTTATATTATAACCAACAAGGCCAAGGACCAGACATCATACTAGTGCACGGCTGGGGTATGCACGGCGGCATTTGGGGCGATTTGCCGGCGTATTTGGCCACGCGTTACCGGGTGACTACGCTGGATCTGCCCGGGCATGGGCGCAGCCGCGCGCTTCCTGGGCCTTATGATTTAGCGACTCTGGCAGATGTTGTTGCCAGTCAGGTGACGGCGCCGGCCACGTGGATAGGGTGGTCCCTGGGTGGGATGGTGGCCCTGAGTGTCGCGGCCCGACATGAAGCACATGTGCATAAGTTAGTGCTGGTGGGTGCAACACCGCGATTCGTGCAAGAACCTGGTTGGCCCCACGCCATGCAGCCTGAGGTGCTGGCGCAGTTTGCCTTGGAACTGGGTGCGGACTTTCGTGTTACCCTGCAGCGGTTTTTGAGTCTGCAAGTGGGTGTGGACGCGACCGGTCGCGCATTACTGCGCACGCTGCGCAGCGAGATGTTCCGTCATGGGGAACCGGCCGCCTCGGCGCTCGCCGCCGGGCTGGCTATCCTGCGCGACGCGGATCTACGGCCGGTATTGGCGCGGATTACCTGCCCAGTGCAGATCATTCAGGGCGCACGTGACCGGCTGACGCCCCTGGCCGCGGCCGAATACTTGGCGGCGCACCTGCCGCATGCGCGCCTGGCGCGCGTAGAACACGCGGGGCATGCGCCGTTTTTGTCCCACCCACAGACATTTCGCGAACTGTTGTTGGATTTTTTATGACCGTGGCGGATGACCATTTTCCATCAGTAAATAAAAAACATATGCGCGGCGCCTTCCAGCGCGCCGCCGCCGGTTACGATGCGTCTGCCGTCCTGCAGCGGGAAATCGCGGATCGCCTGTTGGCGCGGCTCGATCTCATAAAACTCGCTCCGGCACGTATCTTGGATGCGGGCTGTGGCACCGGTTACGCCACCCGCGCCCTGGCGCGGCGTTATCCGCGCGCGCATATCATAGGCATGGACCTCGCTCCAGGTATGGCCACACAGGCGCGCGAACAACGCAAGGCGCATCGTGATATACGCCAGTGGCTGGTCCGGGGACGCGACCGCTATGTGTGTGGCGACGTGGAATTCTTACCCTTGGCCCCGGCCTCGGTGGACATGGTGTTTTCCAATCTGGTGCTGCAATGGTGCGATGCACGCCTGGCGTTTGCCGAGTTTCTGCGGGTGTTGCGCCCCGGCGGTGTGTTGATGTTCAGCAGCTTCGGGCCGGATACCCTGCGCGAACTGCGCCGTGCCTGGGCCGCAGCGGATGCCGCCACCCCCCATGTGCACGCCTTTGTAGACATGCACGACCTGGGGGATGCACTAGTACGTGCTCACTTTGCCGACCCGGTGATGGATGCGGAATACCTTACCTTGACCTATGCGGACGTGATGGCGGTGCTACGTGAGCTTAAGGCCATAGGCGCCCATAACGTGGCACCCCAACGCAGCCTCGGGCTTACCGGGAAACATCGCTTCGCCCGGTTTGTAAGTGCCTACGAATCCCAGCG
>JANOTM010000351.1:0-5922 GCA_031416355.1 Gammaproteobacteria bacterium | reverse complement strand
AGATTACCCGGGTTACCGGCGATTTCGCTCACGCCGGCACCGCCAAAAATGGTGCCGCCGCCGGTCTGGCCTATGGTCGAAGACCCTTGCAGGCGCGCCCAGTTGATGCCGGTCTGAAATTTATCGCTCAGCTGCACATTGATGATCTTGGCTTCGAGTATCACCTGGCGATTGATGTTGGCGGAGGTGAGGCCGAGGTAATCCTCCGCCACGCGCAATTCATCCGGCATGGCGCGGGCGATGACGATGCCGCTCTGGGGATTGACCATCACTTGACGGCCGCCGCCGGTGCCGATAATGGCGCTTAAGGTGTCCTGCAACTCCTTCCAAAAATCGGTTTTTGAATCGGTCTCCACCTGTATGCTGGGCCGTTGGCTGGTGGTTTGTCCGCCGCCGCTGGCACCGCCGCTGCCGCCGCCGGACGCCTGGGTCAGTTCGCCGGTGGTCACACGTACATCGGATTTACCCTTGCGCGTCAGATTAAGGTAATTCACTGGATAAAAGCGCGTCTGCATACCGCGGCCCAGCACCATGAAGCGGTTGCCGTCGCGCCGATAATCGTAACCGTACACGCGCCGTATGGCGTCCATGGCCTCGGGCACGGTGGTGCTCTTGAGATGCAAGGACATGGTGCCACTGATATCGGGGGAAACGACGATGCTATAAGGCGTGCCTTCCACTATACCCATGAACACGCTGCGCGCCGGGGCATTATTGAGCGACAGATCGAAACGCCCTTCCAGGGGCGCGCCGCCGCCTTCCGGCATGCGCATCTGTAGCGGTGGGAGCAGGGCCGCGTTCACTTCCGCCGGTATGCGCGCGCTGTTTTCCTTGCCCGCTTGTTCTAAGGTGGATTCGAGTTTGTCCGCGGTTTTTTTGTCCCATTTATAGGGATTGCTCATGCAGCCCGTGGCGAGCGCGGCGATCGCCAGTCCGGCCAGGAGGCGGCCACAAGGACGATTAAGGATGATGGGCATGGGGTAGGGCCTCGTGTTTCTCGACTACGGATTTCGGCACCATGCGCAGCACGCTGCGAGTACCAGAACGGTTCAGTATGACTTCATAGGGCCCGATTGCCACGATTTTGGCGCCATGAATATGTTCGCCCACGGTCAATTTCTGCCCGTTGATCACGGCAAATTGACGCTCCGGCGCCAGCAGGGTGGACTGCAACATCAGGCCCCCGCGGCTTATACCTTCATCCCCCTGCGCCCCACGGGCGGAGGGCCGGGAGGGATCCATCAGCCCATCCAGGTCATCGGCCCAGGCCGGGCCTGCGAGCAGGTAGATCAAACCCATAACTATATAAGTACGCATAGCAGAGTTACTTCAATATTCGTGCCAAGCTTCTGCGATGTTTTCATAGGCTATACCTCTAACCACACTTTATTCAGGCCTATGGTGTAGATATCAAGAGTCATCCGAGAATTGGGGTAGGTCTCGGCCGCGTAGTGCACCTTGCTCCAAAATACCTTGGCCGGCATGGCCTCCAGGGCGCGCAAATACCGCACCATATCCAAATACTGGCCGCGTAGTTCTATGCGCATGCCGTGCTTATAAACCTGGGCGGTGGCATTGGGGTCCTGGGAGGTTGTCGTACCTGGGGCCTGCTTATCGCTGTACAGCGCCTCGGCCGGTAGATTCTCCACCCGCACCACCTGCAGGCCGCGGTTACGCGCCAACATTTGTTGCACCAGCCGCGGCATGTCCCGTGGTGTGACCAGGCCGCGTACCACATTGGCGACCGAGGCCTCTTGCGTAGATAAGGTTTGCTTGAGTTCGGCAATGCGCGCACGCGCCAAGGCCTCCGGATCCACGGCCAGTTGCACCAGCATCTCCTGGGCCTGGGTGCTCATGGTGTGCAACTCCTTCAGCTTGGCCTGGACATCCCGGTCCAGCCGCTGCTGCTCCTGACGCAGAGATGAAAACACCACATTGTTCGCCAACATGAACAGGCCAGCGAGAATAACCAAAAAAATAATGGCGCGCTCGCGCAGCGACATGGCGTCGATGCGTGCCGCGAGCTGCTTGATCTGTTGTTGTACCTGTTGCAGATTTTTGTTCATGAGCGCTGGCCGCTTTCGGAGGTTTTGATGACAAAATCGACGTATGGCGCCATGCCCTTGTCATTGGGGTCTTGCACCCCCACGCCCGCGGGACGGGTCATGTGAAATATTTCAAACGTGGTTCCCGCTAACAATTTTTCCGCCGATAGCTTTTGCAGATATTGCGGCACCAGCTCCGGCGTTTCGGTACGCCCTTCGAGCACCAGCTGCTCGCCGGCGCCGCTGATGGTAAACCCAGTGAGCCATAAACCCGACAGACGCTGGCGCGAAAAGGCGATGAAATACTTCGAATAGCCGTCGACGCCGGCAAAATAATCATGCTTGGAGATTTCGCGTATGTGCTGCACCGCGGCGATGCGCGCCTCCAGCCGCTGGGCCTCCTGCTCCAATTGCGGATCGGTCTTGCGCGCGGCGAGCCGGCTACTGGCGTCCTGCAAGCGCTTTACTTCCTGCGCATACTGATCACCGATCTGCCCGGCCTGGACACGCAGGTAACCGACTTGCACCCAGGCATAGACATACATCAACACGATGCCCGCCATAATCAACACGCCCGCCTGCAACATCGTCTGGGCGGAAAATTTCTTTTCCTGCCTGCGGAAGATGGGATGATAGAGATTAACCTGTTGACTCACAGCGCCTTCATCTCCTGACGCAACGCGGCGCCGATGGTAACAAAGCACGCCGACTGCAGCGGCTGCGGCAGATCGACCGGGCAATCCATGAGCTGGGTGAGATCCAAGGCCGTGGCCTGGGCATTAAGGTTGGTGCTCAGATATTCGGTTAGACCGGGAATCTCAAAAGGCGTGGGCGCCACCACCACACGTCGTATCGGCGCCAAACGAAAGTGACTCTCGAAGTAATCCAAGGAGCGCTGCAGTTCCAGCACGATCTGATCGAAGTAGGCCGACGAATTTTCCCCACGCTGCAAGGCCTCCAGGCCCACGTTCATGGAGCGCGTCAAAAACAACTCACCGCCGCGCGTCAAAGTAATGAGACCGCCGTTAGCCTGGAACGACACCATGGCCACGCCGTTCTCATCCTCCGGCAGCAGGGCCGCGATGTTGCGCTGCGCCATCTCCGGAATGTCGATGACCTCAAGCTGCACACCGGCCGCGTCCATCAGGTCCACGCGCTGCTGCACCGCCTTATTCTGCACCGCCACCGCATACATCTCGCGCACGCGCCCCGGGGTGGCCTCGCCCGGCAGGTCGAATACGTCGAGGGTGGCGTCGTTGATATGAAAGTTAATCAGGTCTTTGATGCGCCAGCGTATCGCGGCCTTGAGTTCGTCCGGCTGCACGTCCGGCGCCTCGGTCAGCAGTAACTGGTAATCGGCCGCATCCAGCACCGTGGTACAGGGCGTGCGCTTCAAACGATACTGGGAAACCAGGCGTGCCAATTGCTTAGTTCGTTCCTGCGGCTCGCACGCGACAAACTGGCAGGCACTCAGCCGCGGGCGACCTGCATGGGCGCGCTCGTCCACGTGGGCCAGGGAAAAACCCTCGGCATGCACACCGATGGCCGTCAGCCCGGAAGGGTTGGTTTTCCTTTTCAATGCACTAAGACTAAACAGAAACTGGCTCCTGGTTATTAGTCGCGCGGCACACTGGACGTCCATACATGCCGGCCATCCACCCATAGTGATTTAAAGTATAGCGAAAGATTTGCAAACTAACCCATTGTTGTCCATGTTTTTTATGCCCGTAATTCCACCTTAAATGCCGCCGCCCTCAAGCCAGCCCGTATGGCCACCCGCGCTAGCGAAATTCCTCGCGCCAAGTATCTGGAATGGTGTTGTTAATATTGGGTGCGCCTGAGTTAAAGGGGTTAACGGTGATGGGTATGGCCGTAGTCGAAGTAATGGAAACACCCAGATCGTCGGTGATGGTGAGCGTGAAATTATAACTACCCGTGGTCGTGGGCGTGCCCACAATCAATGAGTAACTGCCGCTGCCGCCGGGCGCGATCTGATTCGCCGCGGCTGGGGCACTGAATACCACCGGTCCGGTTCCCGAGGCAGGGTTCCAGGTGACGTCCTGGGAATAGGCATCACCACCGTAGGTCCAGCCACCGGGTAGCGCGATGGAGACACTCTGCACGTCAGCACCACAACCGTTGTTGAGGATGGCTAGGGTGATCTCCACATTGGTGCTATCGGCATTGGTGTTGGGTGGATTGACCGTGGGCGCGAAACCGCCGCGCTTGACCGATGACGATGTTGCCGCCGGGGTGGTTCTCGCCCCCGAGCCGGGGGCGCTCGCGGTGCCCGTGGCGGTGCCGGTAAAGGCCAGGGTCTGGCCGGCGGTTCCCCCAGTAATTTGATAGGTCCATACGAATGCGCCATTTAAAGTGGAAGACGCGCCCATGGAGCGGGTCGCCGGAGTGGGGCCGGAAGTGAGCGTGACTATCCCACCCACCGTAGGCGCAAGGGTCGGGGTAATGCCGGTAATCCCATAGAGGTAGCTGTTGGTCAGATTCATGGTAACGGTAAACGTCTGGCCGTTGTAGGCGCACGCCGGCGTCACGGCGAGATTGGCGATAAACAAGCCAGCGCTCACAGTCAACAGGTTCGACAACGCCGTGCGCGAAGTTGCATTGTTGGCGCTATTGCGTGCGTTGGCTGAGAAAGTGATAGTGCCACCGTCAGCAACGGCAGTCGTGTAAGTAAAGGTAATCGTCCCGCTGGCACCGGGCCCCAGGGTCAGCGGGTTAGGGCTATAGACGGTAGAAGTCAATCCCTGGGTAACGATGCCCGTCTCAATGGTCGCAGGGGGGTTGGGCGAGGTAATGATACTGGTCTGGGTAGCGCTGGAAATATTACGCACAGTCATCACCAGGCGAAAGCTCTGGCCGGCGATAATGGTGCTGACTGGCAGGCCGGTGGTGATATCCACCGTCTGAAACGAAGTCACCTGCAGGGATCTTAGCTGCCACGAACCCGGATTGTTAGTGGTGACGCGACCACTACGAGCGATGCCGTCGGCAAAATTGGTATCGAGGGTAAAGCTGGCGCGCGCATCGCGCAGGGTCTCGCTGACGTCGGCACTCGTGGTGCGCATCACGAGCACGAGATCAAAACCGAGTGCCGAGCCCGGTACGATGGCCGTGGTCCAGTCGTTTGCGCTAAACGTGACCGACGTGGTACTAAAAACGGTGCGGGTCCAGCCGGCGGGGGCGGCGGTCGTGGACGAAAAGACGGTGCCGGTGCCCGGCAGGCGGAAGCGCATTTCGTAAATGCGCTCACTGGCGTTGCCGCCGTTGCTGGTATTGGCGACGCTGTAAGTCAGGGTCTGGGTCGTGCCCATGTCGAGCTGAGCCGGCGCAGCAGGGGTCTGCGTTAGGGTGTACAGGCGCGCCGCCTGCGCGGGTAGCATCCACGCCATGAGCGCCAGGGACAGCAGCAAGCCTAAATGGTATCGTTTCATGTGCCGCCTTAATCCTAACGTTGTAGGGTTTTGCGCATCACGCGCGTCGCCGTGCCCATGGTGCCGGTGGCAATGGCCTCGGATTCGTAACCCGCCACGTCCGACAAACCGAACAGCAGCGGTGTCACCGGTCGCCCGGCGGCGTGGGTCGCTCCCACCGGCGGAATATTGCGACAGCGCGTGACACCCGTGAGCGTCATGACCGCGCCGGCGGTGCTGGACGCGGTGTAGCTGATCTCCTCACCCTCGATATCGATAGTGCCTGCACTCAGGAATTTGCCATGGGCGGTGATTTGAAAGGGATTCGGCACCACGGCGCAGGTCGCCGATGCCATGGCGGTAATGAGGGTGGTCACCGGGTATACGATTTCTCCCCGGCCGTGGCCGACGGCTCCATCGAGACCCCTGATGGTGCCTATGGTTCGATC
>JANOTM010000350.1:0-8077 GCA_031416355.1 Gammaproteobacteria bacterium | reverse complement strand
GATACCATCTGGCCCTCATTTCTGCCCCTTTCCCGTGAGGGAGGGGGTTTAAGCCCTTCTCCCTCTGGGAGAAGGGTGGGCGACCGCCAGGGATGGCGGGAGGTAGAGCAACGCCGGGAGCAGTTGCCGAGATGAGGGTCGGAGCCAACAGCAAGGTCCGATCGTTTTGTTCGGGACTCTTCTTAGGATTTCTAAGGAACCCTCACCCGACCTCTCCCGCTTTGCGGGAGAGGGGAATACGTGGACGTCTACATTTATGATTGAAACCGACCGGCTTATTTCAGCGCGCGTGGAGCCCGCCACCGAGGAAGTGAGCCTGGAACCCAGCCTGCGGCCGCTGCGCCTGGTGGATTACATAGGCCAGCGCCAGATCCACGAACAAATGGAGGTGTTCATTGCCGCGGCGCGCCAACGCGGCGAGGCGCTGGATCACGTGTTGCTGTTCGGTCCGCCGGGGCTGGGCAAGACCACCCTCGCGCATATCATCGCGCATGAAATGGGCGCAGCCCTGCGCCAGACCTCGGGCCCGGTACTGGAGCGCCCCGGCGATCTGGCGGCGCTGTTGACCAATCTGCAGCCGCATGACGTGTTATTTATCGACGAGATCCATCGCTTGAGCCCGGTGGTGGAAGAGATCATGTATCCGGCCATGGAGGACTATCAACTCGATATCATCATCGGCGAGGGTCCGGCGGCGCGCTCCATCAAGCTGGAGTTGCCGCCGTTCACGCTGATCGGCGCCACCACCCGCGCCGGCCTCTTGACATCGCCCTTGCGTGATCGCTTCGGCATCGTGCAGCGCCTGGAGTTTTATAACACCGAAGAACTGTGCAGCATCGTGCAGCGTTCCGCCGGCATCCTTGGCATCCCGGCGGAGCCGGACGGCATCGCCGCCATCGCGCGCCGCTCGCGCGGCACGCCGCGCATCGCCAACCGGCTGTTGCGGCGCGCGCGCGACTTCGCCCAGGTGAAGGGCAAGGGGATACTCACCGGCGCCATCGCCGAGGGCGCGCTCAACATGCTGAGCGTGGACGAACACGGCTTCGACATGCTCGACCGCAAGTTCCTGCTGGCGGTGCTGGAAAAATTCAGCGGTGGACCGGTGGGCATAGACTCCATCGCCGCCGCCATCGGCGAGGAGCGCGGCACCATCGAAGACGTGGTCGAGCCGTTTCTGATCCAGCAGGGATTTATCGCGCGCACCCCGCGCGGGCGCGTGGCCACGCGCCAATCGTGGCAGCACATCGGGCTGTCCATTCCGGTACAACAGGATAGCCAGCGTGGCATATTCGAAGAATAAAGCAGTGTGCCCTATGTGTGCGGCGGCGCACCGATGGATGGCCGCATGAGCACGTATTTTTCCCTGCCGCTACGCGTCTATTACGAAGACACCGACAGCGGCGGCGTAGTGTACTATGCCAACTACCTTAAGTTTATGGAGCGCGCGCGTACCGAATGGCTGCGCTCCTTCGGTTTCGAACAGGATGAACTTAGCCGCCGCGATGGTATCCTATTCGCCGTGCGCTCGGCGCGGGTGGAGTATTTGAGGCCTGCGCGTTTTAACGATAGTCTCGAGGTCAGTGTCATTTTGGATAGGCACGGTCCGGCCAGCATGGTGTTTCAGCAGGAGGTGCGCCGCGGTGCTGAAGTTCTGTGCACCGGCGAGATCAAAATCGCGTGCCTGGACGCGGCGGCTTTTTCCCCCGTACCCGTCCCTAAGCATATCGTTTCCCGTATCAATAGCCGGAGTCAATCTTGAATATCACAACCACCAACGAAGGCATTGCCTTGTTCGCCCTGGTCCGTGACGCCAGCCTTATTGTGCAGCTAGTCATGCTGCTGCTGCTGGCGGCGTCGCTTATTTCCTGGACTATGATTTTCCGAAAATGGAATTCCATCAAGTCGGCGCATAGCGCCGCCGATCGGTTCGAAGCCAAATTCTGGGCCGGCGGCAATCTCAACCAGATGTATCAAGAGTTCTCTAAGAAAGAAGGCACTCTGAATGGCATGGAAAGCATCTTCGTCAGCGGATTCCGGGAATTTTCGCGCCTGGAGAAACAGAAGAACATCGAACCCATGCACATATTGGAAGGTGTGCAACGCGCCATGCGCGTGGCCTTGAGCCGCGAGATCGAATATCTAGAAACCAATCTGGCGTTCCTGGCGACCGTGGGTTCCACCAGCCCGTATGTGGGCCTGTTCGGCACCGTCTGGGGCATTATGAATTCGTTTCGCAGCCTGGGCAGCGTGCAGCAGGCCACGATCGCGCACGTCGCCCCGGGCATCGCCGAGGCGCTGGTGGCGACCGCCATGGGCCTGTTCGCCGCAATACCGGCGGTTATCGCGTATAACCGTTATTCCAACAACGTCGAACGGCTGGTGGCGCGTTACGAAATCTTTACCGAAGAATTCGCCAGCATACTGCAACGTCAGGCGTACATGGCCAAGGCATGAACACCCGTCCCTATCGCACCCGCAAGCGCAAGCTCATGGCCGAAATCAACGTCGTGCCGTATATCGATGTCATGCTGGTGTTGCTGGTGATATTCATGATCACCGCACCCCTGCTCACCCAGGGCGTCAAAGTCGAATTGCCGCAAGCCGCCGCAAGGCCGGTGGAATCCGATGACCGGGAGACCCTGGTGGTGACGGTGGACCGCCACGGCAAGTATTATCTCGACGATCACGAGATGGCCGCGGCGCCGCTCCAGGCCAAGGTCGCCGCTATACTCCGCTTGCGCCCGCAGACGCCGGTGCTGGTGCGCGGCGACCGGCAAGTGGCGTACAATGAGGTCATTCGCGTCATGGTATTGCTGCAGGCCGCCGGCGCGGGCAGTGTCGGGCTGGTCACGCAAACGCCCGAGAGCCCGAAATCGTCCAGTGGCGGCAGGTAGTCTCGTGTTGAACGGCGCAATACGCAGGCCCAGCGGCAGCACCAAGGCATTTGTATATGCCTTGCTGGTACACGCGCTGCTCGTGGGCCTGATGATACTCGGTGTGCGCTGGCAGACCCCGCCAGCGGCTGTGGACACCAAGATAGTGCAGGCCACGGTGGTGCAGGACCCGGAAATTAAAAAGGAAGTCGAGCGACTCAAGCAAGAGAACGAAAGAACAGTAGCGCTAGAGGCCCAGCGTGCTAAGGAGGCGTTGCAAGCAGCCCAACGCCAGCGCCAGGCCGAGGCGGACAAGAAAAAACAGCAGGTGCTAGAGAAACAAGCGCTCGAGAAACAACAAGCCGCGGAATTGAAACAAAAAACCGAAGACAAGAAAAAATTAGAGCAAAAAAAGCTCGCCGAGACCGAGGTCAAGCGCCAGGCCACGGAACAGCAGAAAAAAGATAGCGAACAGCGCCGCCAGCAGGCCGAGGCCGCGCTCAAAGAACAGTTGGCGGCGGAAGAAAAAGACCGCACCCAGGCACAGGCGGCCGCGGCCGCCGCTAGCCAGAGGGGCGAAATCGCGCGTTTCGAGGCGATTATCCGGCAAAAGGTGGAGCGCAGCTGGACGCGCCCGGCCAACGCCCGCGAGGGTCTGGAGTGTGTTGTGCAGGTGCGACTGGTTGCCGGGGGTGAGGTGTTACAGGCGGCGGTGGTGCGTTCCAGCGGCAATCCGCTGTTCGACCGCTCGGCGGTTAATGCGGTTTACAAGGCGTCGCCATTGCCGGTACCCGACGATAAGAGTATGTTTGACCATTTCCGCGAATTTGATTTCAAGTTCAGACCCGAGGGCTGACGTTTGACCAGATTTTTTACCACCATGAAGAGACGTCCACGCCCCATCTTGTCCCTGGTACTGTCCCTGGCGGCCCTGCTTTTAATGCCCTGGCCCCTGCCGGCCAGGGCGGTGTTGACCATAGAGATCACCCAGAGTCTGGACCTGGGCATGCCCATAGCCATCGTGCCGTTCGGTTGGGAGGGAGGGCTAAAGCCGCCTCAGGATGTGTCCAGCGTCGTCGAAGGCGATCTGGCGCGCAGCGGGCATTTCCGTTTGTTGCCCAAGCAAAATTTTGTTTCCGCGCCGCACACTAATAAGGATGTCATCTACAAGGACTGGCGGCTGGTAAAGGCCGAGGCCTTGGTGATCGGTAATGTGCGCCAGCTCGGCCCGGATAAATATCAGGTGGAGTTCCGCCTGTACGATGTATTTAAAGAAAAGCTGATCGCCGGCTACCAGTTCACCGTAGGCGCCGACCGCCTACGCACGGTGGCGCATCAGATCAGCGATATCGTGTTCGAGAAACTCACCGGCGAGCCTGGTGTGTTTAATACCCGCATCGCCTATGTCACTAGAGAAGGCGCGAACAAGGGCCTGGTATTCAGGCTGCAAGTCGCCGATTCCGATGGCTACAACGCCAGAACCATCCTCAGTTCCAAGGAGCCGTTGATGTCCCCGGCGTGGGCACCGGACGGCACGCGCTTGGCGTATGTGTCGTTCGAACAAAAACGATCCATGCTGTATTTGCAAAATGTGATCGATGGCGCACGCAACCGCATCGCCGAGTTCGAGGGTATTAACAGCGCACCCGCCTGGTCGCCGGACGGCACGCGCCTGGCCCTGACCCTGTCGCGCGACGGCAATACCGAAATTTACATGATGCGTTTGAGCGACAAATCGCTGCAGCGCATGACCAACCACCCGGGGATAGACACCGAGCCCGCCTGGTCGCCGGACGGCCAGTACATTGCGTTTACTTCCGACCGCAGCGGCCGGCCGCAGATCTTCCGGGTCAGCGCCCAGGGCGGTGCGCCCCAGCGCCTTACCTTTGAGGGCGATTACAACGCGCGTGCGTCATACTCGCCCGATGGCCGGTCGCTCACGCTCATCACCCGTTCCGAGGGTCGTTATCGCACCGCGATCATGGACGTCAAGACGTCGGCGCTACAAGTGCTGACCGATACCACCCTGGATGAATCCCCGAGTTTCGCGCCCAACGGCCGGATTATTTTATACGCCACGGCGGTGCAGGGCCGTGGCGTGCTGGCGTCGGTGTCTTCCGATGGGCGCGTGCGCCAGTTGCTGAAACTGCAGGAGGGGGATGTGCGGGAACCCGCCTGGTCTCCCTTTAATCGACAACTTCAATTACCACAAGGAGTAGAATCATGAACAAAAAGTTATTACTGGTGCTGGTGTTGGGCCTAGGTCTGGCGGGATGCGGCGGCGATAAGGCCGTCAAGTCGGATGCTGCAGTAGAAGACAAGACCGGCGCGGACGCCGCCGGCACCGGCGATCAGACGCGCAGCACCGGTACCGCTCTGGACGACAAGGGCCAGCCCAGCGCCGATCTCCTTGCCAAGCGCCGTATTTATTTCGCCTTCGACAGCAATACCGTGGATGCGGAAAACCGCGCCATCGTCGAGGCACAAGCGCAATATCTCGCGGCCAACCCGCAGACCAAGGTGGTTCTGGAAGGCCACACCGATGAACGCGGCACCCGCGAATACAACCTGGCCCTAGGCGAGCGCCGTGCCCAGGCGGTTGAGCGCATGCTGCGTACCTTAGGGATAGCCGCTGCCCGTATCAAGACCGTGTCATACGGTGAAGAAAAGCCCGTGGCCCAGGATCACGGTGAATCCGCCTGGCAGCTGAATCGCCGGGTCGAGTTGGTCTACTGATAGTCCAGATATTTGCTATAGGCGTAAAGGCTGCTTATGGGTGCTGACTTGAAGGGTGCTGGCATACGTTGGTGGGCGGTGCTGTTAGTGGCCGTTCCGCTGGCGACAGCGCAGGCGCAGGAACGCCTGCCCGACCGGCGCGCCGTCAAGGCGCCCGTGGTCAGCGGCCCGGCGGGTAGCGCCGCGGAACAGGGGTTGCGCCAGAGTCTGCTGGATATGCAGCAGCAACTGGAGCAGTTCCAGACCGAGCAGCGCCAGTTGCGCGATACCGTGGAGATACAAACCCACGAGCTCGAGCAAATGAAATCGCGCCAGCGCGATCTGCTGGCGGACATGGACCGGCGCATGCGTGAACTGGAACGTCGTGGCCAGGCCGATGCGGCGGTGGCCCCGGCGTCGCCGGTCGCCGCCACGCCCGCCGGACCAGCGGCCGCGCCCAAGGCACCCCCGAGCGCGGTGCAACAGCAAGAATACGAGGCCGCGTTCGATCTCATGAAACAGGGCAACTACGAGCGTGCGATTAAATCGTTTCGCACCTTCGTGGCCAAGTACCCCGACAGTACCCTGGTCGACAATGCCCAGTACTGGATTGCGGAAGGCACTTATGTCCTGCGTAATTACCGCTTGGCACTGGAGGAATTTACCAAGGTGCTGGCACTCTATCCCCACAGCCCCAAGGCCAGCGATGCCCTGCTCAAGGTCGGCTACGTGCAGTATGAGTTGGGCGCATACGACAAGGCGCGCAGTGCCTTCAACAACGTAGGTGCGCGTTACCCCAATACCACGGCGTCCAAACTCGCCGCGGCGCGCCTCGAGAAGATGAAGAAAGAAGGCAAGTAATGCGCGCCGCATCGGACCGCTCGCACGATATATCCACAAAAATAGCGCCCGCAACAAAGTCACAGGAAGCGACCGGGCACGACAGCCCGGCGCGTCTGCGTATCAGCGAAATCTTTTATTCCCTGCAAGGCGAAAGCCGCAGCGTCGGTTGGCCGACGGTGTTCGTGCGGCTCACCGGCTGCCCGCTGCGCTGCGGCTACTGCGATACCGATTACGCGTTTCAGGGCGGCCAGTGGATGGGCCTGGATGACATACTCGTGCAGGTGGCCGCCCACAGTCCGCGCTTCGTTACCGTCACCGGTGGCGAACCCCTGGCGCAGCGGCCATGTTTGGCCCTGCTCGCGCGCCTGTGCGATGCCGGTTATGCAGTATCACTCGAGACCAGCGGCGCCCTGGATATCGCCGCTGTGGACGCGCGTGTGAGCGTGGTGATGGATATGAAGACCCCGGGTTCCGGCGAAGTGGACAAGAATCTCGCCACCAATATTGCGCACCTGGATGCCAACGACCAGGTGAAGTTTGTTATTTGCGACCGCGCCGATTATCTATGGAGTTGCGAGCGCGTGCGACTACACCAATTGGATAAAAAATGCGAGGTGTTGTTTTCACCGTCGTACGGGGTCGTTAATCCCACCGACCTGGCCGGGTGGATACTGGAGGATCACCTGCCGGTGCGCATGCAGGTACAGTTGCATAAACTGCTGTGGGGCGACACCCGGGGACGCTAAGTGGCCGACAGTCCCAAGGCGGTGGTGCTGGTGTCCGGCGGCCTGGATTCGGCCACGGTGCTGGCCATGGCGCGCCACCAGGGTTACGCCTGCCACGCCTTAAGCTTCGATTACGGCCAGCGCCACGCCCTGGAACTCGAGGCGGCGCGGCGCGTGGCGCGCTCCCTGGGCGCGGTGCAGCATCGCCTGGTCCCGCTGGATATCGCCTGGATGGGCGGGTCGGCCCTTACGGATCCCAGTATCCCGGTTCCCCTTACTCCATCCGCTGGCATACCCCTCACCTATGTGCCGGCACGCAATACGATATTCCTGGCCATTGCCCTGGGCTGGGCCGAGGTGCTGGAGGCGCGCGCGATTTTCATCGGCGCCAATGCGGTGGATTATTCGGGCTATCCGGATTGCCGTCCGGCATTCATCCAGGCCTTCGAGCACCTAGCGAATCTGGCCACCCGCGCCGGGGTGGAAGGCGGGGGTTTTGGCATCCATGCGCGCCTCATTTCTTTCACCAAGGCCGAGATCATCCAGGCCGGTCTGCGTCTGGGGGTGGATTATTCCCTGACCCTGTCGTGTTACCGTCCCGATGCCACGGGGCGCGCCTGCGGGCAGTGCGATTCCTGCCGTCTGCGGGCCGCGGGCTTTGCCGCCGCCGGGGTTGCGGATACGACGATTTACCAGCTAGGCTGACTCCATCAAGGTTTGACGGCCGTCATTAATATACCCGTCCATCGTTTCCGGCTGGGCATAGGTATCTACACAAGTTAAACATAACGCCTTAAACAGTACCGCATTGATCGCAGTAGCAACGAGACGTAGGGTGGGCGACCGCCATGGATGGCGGAAGTGCTGGAAACGCAGGAGCAGTTTCCAGTGAATCGCCCACCAGCGTGTGCCGGCCGCAGG
>JANOTM010000349.1:0-2569 GCA_031416355.1 Gammaproteobacteria bacterium | reverse complement strand
CGCGGATCGCCGCCGCACTCGCGGATGTAGTCGCGGGTCTGGATGAGCATACCGCCGGAGCCGCAGGTGGGGTCGTAGATGCCCATGCCGGGCTGCGGATCGACGATCTCCACCAGGGTGCGCACCACGTCCGCCGGGGTGTAGAACTCGCCGGCCTTCTTGCCGGCGGAATCGGCGAAAAACTTGATGAGGTATTCGTAGGCGGCGCCGAGTAGGTCGGGAAACTCGAAGTTCTCGTCGCGCAGCGGGATCTTCTCGAAGTTCTGGATGAAGTTGGCGAGGGTGTCGTCGTCGAGGGTGCGCTGGCCGATCTTCTTGTTGAAGTTGATGTGCTGGAGCACATCCTCCAACGCTTCAATGTTGGCGGTTTCAAGGTCGGCAAGGGCCTTGTTTAAGGCTGTGCCAACGTTGGTCTTGAGGTGGCGAATCTTCGACCAGTGCGCCTCTTCCGGGACGAAGAAAGTGTACTGATCGCGATTGGCAAGCTGTGTAGCAATAACATCGTCCGCCATGCCCTTGGCCTTCAGGTCTTTGCCGAGTTGTTCGCGTTCCTGGTCGAACAGATCGGACAGCCGCTTCAGGAACAACATGCCGAAGATGTATTCCTTATATTCCGAGGCATCCATGTTGCCGCGCAAGTCGTCGCAGGCGCGGAACAGCAGGTTGGAGAGCTGGCTGAGGGTGAGCTTGGTCATGCGGTAATTCCGTGTGCGTGTTGCGGCCAGGTGAAGTTAATGTTGCCGGCGTAACCATGGGTCGGTAGGGGAAAGTCACGAATCGCCAAAGCGCTGAGATTTACCTGGCCGAGGCCGCACACCCGCCAGCCCGCTTGCGCAAGCAATGTATCGCTATATTCCCCGGCGTGTTGTTCTGGCTGCGGAACCACCCTTACTCCAATTCCTAGTCCTTTATAGAGTCATCGTATCAGGTGCGATTGGGGGCAGCTATCCCGCCTTACAGAAGCAGCCCACCGACCCACATAACTCGATAGGCCGCTACGCCTTCCGGCCCACCTGCGTCTCATACACAAAGTAAACCAGCGGTATAACCAGCAGCGTGGAAACAACATCCAGGTCAGATCCTAGTATTTCTTCATATTAGCGGAAACCGAGATCTGACTCTCATGACACTCGTGCTTGGCATGGCAGAACCACAGTAATTGTTTAAATTCGCTTATTTACTAACGAGTTTGGCAATCGCTTGCCTGTTTTTATTACTTAATTTCCCATACGCATAAAGCAACTCTGCCAATTCATTGGATTCGGCATAAAAATAGGCGGCGGGTACATTCAAGGCTTTCGCCAAATCTTTAAGCCGGGGAAATTTTGGGATATGTATGCCTTGCTCATACTGGTTCATCTTGGCGCTGGCGTTATCTTCGTCAATGCCCGCAAGTACCCCAAGCTCGTGCTGGGTTAGGCCGGCCCTGGTTCTGGCTTCCTTGAGCCGCCTACTAAAAGGTGCTTCTTCTGACATAAACCGTAGTCCCGTGGACGAACTACGATTTTCGTAGTATTTTTCTTGCCTTTGTACTACGTTTTACGTAGGATATGGAATATTGAGCTGTAGAAGGTTTGAAACATATGACACAGACCGTTTTTTGGCACTGCTCTAGTAAATGGAAACGTAATAAGGAGAATTAAGGATGCTCGTCCTCACCCGCCGCCCCGGCGATACTTTATTTATCGAGCCCCACTCGGACGCCGCCGGGCTCGATTCATCGGCCTGGTTTACCCAGCCTATCGAGGTACGGATATTGCGGGTAGAGGGAAACCATGTGCGCATTGGGATCGAGGCGGCGGAGGGGTTGAGGATATGGCGGGGAGAGAGGGGTAGTAGGGAAGGATGTTGATACAAAATGGTGTTACTAGATTTCTCGTGGCAGATGCTCCCTGCGCTGCGCTACCTCGGGCATCCTTGCCCTCGCCTTCGGTCGAAATGACAGTGAGAACTTAAATAGAGCTTTCCTTGAGGTAGCAACACAGTCCGTTTCTGGAGCAATTTTAATTGTTTCCTTTTGAAAAATTAAAAAACGTCAAGCAGTAGCGATAGGGAGTATTCTTTTTGAAGACGTCCGTTTTTTTAGAGCCTAAGCAGTTTTCTTGCCCACCCGCGTCTCATACACAAAGTAAACCAACGGTATCACCAACAGCGTGAGCACGGTGGAGGCGAAGGTGCCGAAGATCAGCGACACGGCGAGCCCGCCGAATACCGGGTCCACGACCATGATGGCGGTGCCGAGGATGATGGCGAAGGCGGTGAGTAGTATCGGGCGCATGCGCGTGATGCCGGCTTGTAGCACGGCCTCGCGCAGTTCATGGCCCTGGCGGCGGAAGTCTAGGATGAAGTCGATGAGCAGTAGGGAATTGCGCACGACGATGCCGGCCAGGGCGATGACGCCGATCATGGAAGTGGCGGTGAAATATTGGCCCATGATGGCGTGCCCCGGCAGCACACCAACGATGGTCAGGGGGATGGCACCCATGACGATGACCGGGGTGGCGAAGGAGCGGTAATAACCCACCAGGACCAAATAGATCAACACCACGGCCACGGCGAAGGCCGAGCC
>JANOTM010000348.1:0-7354 GCA_031416355.1 Gammaproteobacteria bacterium | reverse complement strand
AAACACCACCGGCAAGGCCATCATGACTTTGCGCTGCAGCGGGTCGCCCATTTGGGGGCTTAGCATTTGCGTGACCAGCATGCTGGCGCCCATGAGCACCGGCAGAACATAATATGGATCGGCGGAGGATAGGTCCTGGATCCACAGGGCGAACGGCGCTTGACGCATCTCCACGCTTTCTAACAACACCCAATAGAGTGCAATGAACACCGGGATCTGTACTAGTATCGGCAGGCAACCACCGAGAGGATTGATCTTTTCGGTTTTATAGAGCTCCATGGTCGCCTGCTGCATTTTCTGTTTGTCGTCGCGGTAACGCTCCTTGAGGACCTCCATCTTCGGCTGCATGCGACGCATGTGCGCCATGGATTTATAACTGGCGGCGGACAGGGGATAGAACACCAGCTTGATGAGCATGGTAAGAATAATGATGGCCCAACCCCAGTTTCCCACCCAGGTATGGATGTACTGCAACAGCCAGAATAAGGGCGCGGCGATAATGGTTAACAGCCCATAATCCACCGTCAACTCCATACCTTCCGCCTGGTTGAGCAGGCGTTGATGTTCCTTGGGTCCGGCATACAAGGTGGTTTGCAGGTCCACCTCTTTTCCCGGCGCTATCTTTACCGCCTCGGTAGTTTTGTAGCCTATGGCGTAACGGGCGCCGTCTTGGGGTTTGGCGTAGAAGGTGTTGTGGCTGGTTGCGGGGGGCATCCATGCGGAGACAAAGTAATGCTGCAACATCGCCACCCAACCGCCGGTGACCGGTCGGTCGAGGGGTTTTTTTGCCATGTCGGCGAAGGCGATTTTTTCGTATTTCTTTTCGGGAGTATAAATGGCGCCGCCGGTATAGCTCGGCACCGTACTCAGCATGCTATTTTCTTCCACGTGGCTGTGGAGTAGTTGGGCGTAAAGATAGGCATCCACTTCGCTTTTACCACCATTGTGTATGGCGTAGTCCACGTTCACCGCGTAGCTATCGCGCTTGAAGGTGTACGTCTTGACCACGCGCAGATTGCCGGGGCCCGTCCATACCAAGGGCACCTTCAGTGTGTCGTGGCCCGCTGCCAATTCGTAGCGAGACTTTTCAATGGTGTAAGGCGTGGTGTGGTTGGGCCATGGCACACCCCGGCCCAACAGGCCCGACTGGGCGATATAAAATTTACTGCCGCTGTCGGTCATCAGGATAAAGGGTGTGTCGGGCTGATCCGCCTTGTCCGGATGTTTGCGTAGAGCGAGATAGCGCAGATCGCCGCCCAGGCTGTCGATTTCAGCTATGAACACGTCGGTAGTGACGCGGATGCGTTGGGCACTTGCCAGTGCGGCGGTAGCCACGGCCGTGGGTGTGGTGGTGGCCTCGGGTGTGGCCGGCACCGTGCTAGTAGTGGCCGCCGGTGCCGGCGGTGGCGGTGGCAACTGTTCCTTTTCCCACGTCTGCCACAACAGCAGTATGGTCATGGATAGGCCGATAAAAAGCAGGAGTCGTTGATTATCCATGGTGGGTTCTTGGGGGACGGGTTTTTGGGACGGACGCAGATAAAATTTCTGGGACCGGATCATGGCCACCGGCGTGCCAGGGATGGCAGCGCAGCAGGCGTGCGCCCGCCAGGTGTATACCCTTTATGGCGCCGTGTTTTTCCAACGCCGTGAGGGCGTACTGGGAACAGCTGGGATAAAAGCGGCAGTGGGCGCCCAGTAAGGGACTGATGAGGTAGCGGTAACCGCGGACCAACACAATGAGGAGCTTCTGCGCTATCACGAACTTCGGCATTGCTGTCGTATTTTTTCCCAGTGGTGTTGCAGCGATTCCCGGAGTATCCGGCCGGCCATGCCTGCGGCCGACGAACGCGCAATCACGATGAGGTCCACGCCCGGCAGGGTATTCCGATGGTCTCGGAACGACTCACGCACCTGTCGTTTAATGCGATTACGCAACACCGCTTTCGGCGATACCTTGCGTGAGACGGTAATCCCCAAGCGCGCCAACGACAGACCGTTGGCGGTGCAATATACACTGAACAGGGCGTCGTTGTTCTTTTTACCGGCTCGCAGCACATTCGTGTAGCCGCTGCTCGCCAAGATGCGACACGATTTTGGTAGTCCCTTGCGGGGCTCTGCCAAGGTCAGGCGCTAAGTCGGGTGCGACCCTTGGCACGACGGGCACGAATAACGGCGCGCCCACCGGGGGTGGCCATACGGGCGCGGAAGCCATGGGTACGTTTACGTTTTAGCACCCCGGGTTGGTATGTTCTTTTCATCTCTTGCCTGCTCGAATTTCTGTGTACGGAAAGGGCGGCAAAGTTACTGCCTTTGTCTTATGCTGTCAACCTCGAAATTCCACGAAAGATCAGCACCCTGGAAGTGCTCGCTGTTTGCTGTGGATAACTTCCACACCAACCGTTAGACTCCTGGGTCCTTGCGGGCTATATCGGTCCCACCGCCAACCAAGAAGCGCCACGTAAATGATGCTATGGAAAAAGTGCCTGGAACGGCTGGAAGAAGAGCTGTCGGCACAACAATTTAATACTTGGATACGGCCGCTGCATGCGGTGTCGGAGGCGGACCGGCTGCGCCTGTTGGCACCCAATCGTTTTGTGATGGACTGGGTACGGGAGCGCTTCATAGATCGCATCTCCGAGCTGGCTACCCAATACCTGGATCGACAGGTGGCAGTATCCATCGAGGTTGGGAGTAGCGCCCCTCAGCCCAAAAACCCGGCTGTCATCGCCGATATCACCGCGGCCGGTCGCCCCCCCTTACAGCCTGTTCGGCGCCCCTTGCAGCAGGCCGGTCGCCTCAACCCCGACTTCACTTTCGACAGCCATATTGAAGGTAAATCCAACCAACTGGCACGTGCCGCTGCGCGCCAGGTGGGCGAAAACCCGGGCGGGGCCTATAACCCACTTTTTATCTACGGCGGGGTCGGCTTGGGCAAAACCCACTTGATGCAGGCCGCCGGCCAGCTCATGACGGAGCGCTTGCCAGACGCACGCGTAGCCTATGTACATTCAGAGCGTTTTGTCGCCGACATGGTAAAGGCGCTACAACACAACGCCATCAACGATTTTAAAAAACACTACCGCACTTTGGACGCCCTACTTATTGACGATATCCAGTTCTTCGTCGGTAAAGAGCGCTCCCAGGAGGAATTCTTCCATACTTTCAATACTTTACTAGAAGGTCAGCGCCAGGTAATCATCACCGCAGACCGCTTCCCAAAAGAGCTGGTGGGTGTAGAAGAACGCCTTATTTCACGTTTTGGCAGTGGATTGACCGTGTCCATAGACCCGCCCGAACTGGAAACGCGCGTCGCCATCCTCATGAAAAAAGCGCAACACGAGGGCCTGGATCTTCCTGAAGAGGTGGCTTTTTTTATCGCTAAGCGCGTGCGCTCCAATGTGCGCGAACTGGAAGGGGCGCTGCGTCGGGTGGTGGCCAGCGCCACGTTTACCGGCCGCCCTATCGATATGGCCTTGGCCAGTGAGGGCTTAAAGGACCTGCTGGCGTTTCAGGAGCGTCTGGTAACCATCAACAACATCCAGAAAACCGTGGCGGAGTATTTTAAAATCCGTGTTTCGGACCTGCATTCCAAAAATCGTGCGCGCCAAGTGGTGCGCCCGCGACAACTGGCCATGGCACTCTCCAAGGAACTCACCAACCACAGTTTGCCCGAAATCGGTGACGCCTTCGGCGGGCGTGATCACACCACGGTGTTGCACGCGTGTCGTAAGGTGGTTGAATTGAATGAGTGTGATATGCGGATAAAAGAGGACTATTCCAATCTATTGCGGATACTCACCACATGACAGGGTGTCTGTGGGTATGTGCCTCGGGTTATGTGTATAAGTCGACCCAACTGTTTCGCGCTCGGACTTATACACATTCCTGCACATACTCCTCACAAAGCTTAGGGTTAGTTATCTACAGGGTTGTATCTAATTAATGTATTGTTCTGTAAGTTGAATATGCACTTTCCCACAGATTGGAACCGACTTAATTGTTATTATAATTAGTTTTTATATAGAACATTAAACAACACCCTATAACGGAACAACCCATGCAAATAAACATTCAGCGCGAAGACCTTTTGAAACCCCTGTCTTTCGTAGCCAGTGTGGTTGAACGACGGCAGACCTTGCCTATATTATCCAATGTGCTGATTAAACTATCGGCAGGTGTGCTTGAGTTGGCGGGCACCGACCTGGAGGTCGAGGTTATCGTCAAAACAAAATCCGCAAAGGGTACCGACGGTGAGCTCACGGTTCCAGCACGTAAACTCCTGGATATTTGTCGTGCCCTTCCACCACAGGCCAGTATCGAGATCAAACTGGATAAAGAAAAAGCAATCATTAAATCGGGCCGCAGCCGATACACCTTGATGGTGCTCCCCGCCGCCGACTTTCCTAGTATTGAAACCAAACAATGGGAACACACGATTACCCTGACACAAAAAGAACTTAAAGGCCTGTTAGAGAAAACCCAATTCTGTATGGCGCAACAAGACGTGCGCTATTATTTAAATGGCCTGCTCCTGGAAATTTCACCCAGAATGATGCGTGCCGTGGCCACCGATGGCCACCGTATGGCCATGAGCGAGACCGTGCTAGCGGCAGATACCGAAGGAGAAAAACAAGTCATCGTTCCACGCAAGGGCGTGCAAGAGTTGTCACGGTTTCTGGAAAGCAGTGATGAGCCGGTGGAAGTGCTATTTGGCAGCAATCACATCCGGGTCAATTTTAAAGAATTAACCTTTACCTCCAAGCTTATCGATGGCCGCTTCCCCGATTACAATAAAGTCATTCCGCAAAAACAGACCATATTGCTAAAATTGGATCGCGACCTTTTTCGTGAAACCCTGAGCCGAGCGGCCATATTATCCAATGAAAAATACCGGGGGGTGCGCTTCAATATCAGCCCAGGGGTATTACGGGTAACGGCGCATAATCCAGAACAAGAAGAGGCCCAAGAAGAATTGCCCATTGAATATCAAGGAGATGAACTTGATATTGGTTTTAACGTCACCTACATAACGGACGCCATCGGGGCGCTGGATTCCAAGATAGTGGAGTTTGGGCTGTCCGATGCCGGTAGTAGCTGCACACTTCGCTCCCCTGAGGACCACACGTACCAATATGTGGTCATGCCCATGCGCCTATAAACTCCATCGGCCCGCCGCTGCGATTATGCCTCTCACCCTACTCGAGGTTGAAAACCTTCGCCCTTTCCAGAAAATCACCATAGTCCCCGACGCCAATCTCAATCTTTTGATAGGGTGTAATGCCAGTGGCAAAACCAGTGTTTTAGAAGCCATACATGTCTTGGGCACGGGACGGTCTTTTCGGACCCCACAGCTGGATCAGTTAATAAGTCACACCACATCCTCTTTTTTGGTTTCTGGTCTTTATCACGAAACCCATATTCCCGAGGTCCGCCTCGCGGTGCAACGCAACCAAGAAAAAACCCACGTCCATGCCGGCGGCGATAAATCGGCAACTGCGTCCACCCTGGCTCGGATACTTCCCCTACAAATGATTTCTCCCGATAGCCATTTTCAATTTATGAGTAATGCGCGCCATCGGCGAGGAATATTGGATTGGGGGGTGTTCCACGTGGAACCGGACTTCCACTATCAGTGGGCGCGTTTTCAAAGGGCGCTGCAGCAGCGAAATGCCAGCTTAAAACAACGGCTAGCCCCGGCGGCATGTTTTGCCTGGGATCCCGAATTATTGGCGGCGGCAGAAAAACTGCATCACTACCGCACCCAATTTTTGGTCGCATGGAATCCACGATTCAAACACTATTGCCAAGAACTTCTAGGCAGCGACCAAGCAGAAATAGAGTTTAAGCAAGGCTGGGACCTACAACTTGGTCTAGCCCAAGTGCTACGAAACGATCATGCACGCGACATACAAAAATCCACCACCCATTCCGGCCCCCAGCGGGCTGATATAGGAATCGTTTTTTTGCAACAAGCCGCCCGCATCAGCGCTTCCCACGGCCAACAAAAATTATTAATCATGGCCTTGCGCCTATCTCAATTAGAGCTGTTTACTCAAATGACCACCCGGCCCTGTCTAGTACTTGTAGACGATCTGGCGGCCGAGTTGGATCCACTACACCGACAACAATTAATGAAGGTGTTTGCCCGCATGTCGCTGCAGATTTTTGTAACGGCCAACGAAGCCGGAGTCATAGACATTCATAGTTGGCCTACCCATAAAGTGTTTCACGTGGAACAGGGAAAAGTGCAAGAAATAAAGGCGGAATGAGCGCGTATATTGGGTAAGGAACCCAGACAAACCCACCCAAAAAATGATAGAGTGAGCGCTTTTACCGGCGGACGTACACCATGAATAGCAAACCTGTTTATGACTCCACTAGCATCCAGGTTTTAAAGGGTCTGGATGCGGTACGCAAACGCCCCGGGATGTATATCGGCGATACCGATGACGGTACCGGTCTGCACCACATGGTGTTTGAGGTGGTGGATAACTCCATAGACGAGGCCTTGGCGGGCTACTGTACCCAGGTCATTGTCACTATACATATGGATAATTCCGTTACCGTGTCCGACAATGGTCGCGGAATCCCCACCGGGATTATTCCGGAGGAAGGCAAGTCTGCCGCGGAAGTCCTGATGACCGTGCTGCATTCCGGCGGCAAGTTCGACCAGAACTCCTACAAGGTTTCCGGCGGTCTCCATGGGGTGGGTGTATCGGTGGTTAACGCCTTATCGGAACTGTTGGAACTCACTATCCGGCGCGAAGGCGGCATCCACTACCAAAAGTACATCAATGGTGAGCCGGTGGAGCCCCTGAAAGTCATAGGCAAGGCCGACGATACCGGCACCGACGTCCACTTTACCCCCAGCGCCAAGATTTTCAGTGACATCACCCTGCACTACGACTTGTTGGCCAAGCGCCTGCGCGAGCTGTCTTTTCTCAACTCAGGTGTGCGCATCGTCCTGCGCGATGACCGTGACGGGAAAGAAGATGTATTTGAGTACCAGGGCGGTATCGCCGCGTTTGTGCAGCACCTCAATCGCAATAAGATCCCGCTGCATGAAAAGGTGATCTATATCAGCGCCGAAAAAGACGGCATGGGGATAGAGTTGGCCATGCAGTGGAATGACTCCTATCAGGAAAACATCTTCTGCTACACCAACAACATTCCCCAGCGGGATGGCGGTACTCATTTGGCCGGCTTACGCGCCGCCATGACCCGCACCATGAATCAGCATATTGAAAGCCTGCAAGGCAGCAAAAAAGACAAGATAGCCACCATAGGCGACGACGCCCGTGAAGGCTTGACCGCCGTGCTGTCGGTAAAGGTCGCCGACCCCAAATTTTCTTCC
>JANOTM010000347.1:0-1864 GCA_031416355.1 Gammaproteobacteria bacterium | reverse complement strand
GCGCCTTCGCCGATGGGATCGAGGCGAGGGGCGCAGGCCATGGAGGGCCTGGTTGCGCCTTCGAGCGACGCGAAGGCCGGCTCAATGTGATAAACGAACATTTCCATCTGCATATCGACTGGCAGCAAGTAACTCACGCCTGGTTCGTGGAGCGGCTGGATACCACGCACGGCGTTTATTTCACCGACGACCGCGGCAATACCGTATTCTATCTATCCCTCGCGAAGCACAACGGCGCCTTTGATACCGCCGCCCTGGAACACTATCGCCTATCCCGCAACGATCTGGGCGCCACTACCCATTATGAGGCAGCAAGCCATGCATGAATCGAACATACCCAAAATGATGGATTACCGGCGTCACCTGCTGGTGTGCGTCGGCCCGCGTTGCACCGAAAACGGCGAGTCCCAGACCTTATTCGACAGCCTAGGCGAAAAATTCAAGGCCGCCGGCATCGATCAAGGGCTGCAGCGGGTCAAGCGCACGCGCACGCACTGCTTCGCCACCTGTCAATCCGGTCCTATCCTGTGCGTGCAGCCGGACGGCATCTGGTATTACAACGTGACCGAGGCCAATCTGGACCGCATTATTCGCGAACATCTGGTGGGCGGACAACCGGTGGAAGATCTGATCTATCACCGAGGGCCCGATTGTGCTTCCTCCTGACGCCCCTCAGTTCTCAGCCGCGGAGCGGGATACCTTATATAGCGTTTTGCGTGCGCGCCGCGACATGCGGCATTTTTTGCCTGGCTCTACCGTGGATGCGGCGGTATTGCAGCGCATGCTGCAAGCGGCGCATACCGCGCCGTCGGTGGGGCTGATGCAACCCTGGCGCTTCATACGCATACGCGACACCGCCTTGCGCGCCCAAATCGTGCAGCAGGTGGAGAGTGAGCGCCACAAAACCGCCGCGGCCTACACCACGCGCAAGGGCGAATTCTTGAAACTGAAAGTGGAAGGCCTGCGCGATTGCGCCGAACTCCTGGCCGTAGTGCAGGCCCCCGACGATGGCACCCTGTTCGGCCGCCGCACTCTGGCACAAGAGACGGCCTTGTGTTCCACCGCCTGCGCCATCCAGAATTTATGGCTCGCGGCGCGCGCCGAGAACCTGGGCTTGGGATGGGTTTCATTATTCGACCCGCAGGAATTGGCCACCCTGCTTGGCTGTCCCGACGGCGCCAAGCCCATCGCCCTGCTGTGTCTAGGCCCGGTGGCGGCCTTTTACCCTAGCCCCATGTTGGAACAAGAAGGTTGGAGACAGGGTCGCCCCTTGCACGAGTTCCTGTTCGAGAATGCCTGGGGCGAAAGCGCAACCAGGCCATCCGTGGCCTGCGCCCCTCGCCTCGATCCTATCGGCGAAAGCGCAACCAGGCCATCCGTGGCCTGCGCCCCTCGCCTCGATCCTATCGGCGAAAGCGCAACCAGGCCGCCAGCGGTGGAATATCATCATGGCAAGTGACGAAGACGCACGTAACGCGCGCCACCAGGCGCGCATGGCACGCAAGAAGGCCGTAGTCGATACCGAGATCGCCGAAGCCAACCGCGATCAAGGCGTGCTACTGGTACACACCGGCAACGGCAAGGGCAAGAGCAGCGCCGGTTTCGGCATGCTGGCGCGCGCCCTGGGACACGGCATGCGCGTCGGCGTGGTGCAATTCATCAAGGGCGCGTTCAGCACCGGTGAAGAGGCGTTCTTCCGGCGCTTCCCGGAGGTGGCTTACCACGTCATGGGCGAAGGCTACACCTGGGAAACGCAAGACCGCGAGCGCGACATCGCCGCGGCCCAGGCGGCCTGGGGCAAGGCCGCTGGAATGCTGGCCGATCCCGCGCTTCAACTCATACTGCTAGACGAGTTAAACATCGC
>JANOTM010000346.1:0-3077 GCA_031416355.1 Gammaproteobacteria bacterium | reverse complement strand
CAATACGTTAACAGCGGCTTTTACAATGGCACGGTTTTTCATCGCGTCATTTCCGGCTTTATGATACAGGGCGGTGGTTTTGAACCCGGTATGCGGTTGAAGCCCACAGCACTGCCGATCAACAACGAAGCCGACAACGGACTCACCAACGTCAGCGGCAGCATTGCCATGGCACGCACCGGCAATCCCCATTCCGCCACGGCCCAGTTTTTTATCAATACCGCGGACAATACCGCACTCAATCACACCGCCAAGACCCCCCAGGGCTGGGGCTATACCGTATTTGGCAAAGTCACACTAGGCATGGAGGTAGTGAAAGCCATAGAGGCCACCCCCACCGGCCAATCCGGACCGTTCGCCGACGTGCCCGCCAACGACGTGGTAATCACACGCATGGAGGTGGTAAAGCCCGGAAAAACTGCGCGTAAGCCAGCGCAACGGCCGGCAGAAACCACGGTAAAATAATCGCGTGCGAGCCGGTAGATAGTCAGCGTTGCCGGTGCCGAGATAATTGTACTGGTCATAAGTGGAGTGTAAATCTATGTACACGACAATATCCAACAAATACCAAATTGTAATTCCCAAAACGGCCCGGAAGGCGTTAAAACTGCGCCCACAACAGAAGCTCACCGTACTCGAAAAAGGCGGGCTGCTCATTTTGGTTCCACAGCGCACTCTGAAGGCCGTACGTGGCATCGCGGCGGGCGCGAAACTTGTGGAAGCGCGCGAGAAAAAAGACCGTCGTTTGTAAATAACACTTAGTTCGATAGATTAGGCTGGACTTGTAAGCCCAATATCTCGCCGCTTGCCATAAGTATCCACCCCATCATCCCAACCGGACCACTACACGTGTGGGTGTAGATGTGGTGTCGGGATTGATTGACCCCCTTAGAGCTCGCCGAGCACCGCAGCCCCACCGGGGGATGTGCGCGAGCACTGTCTGAGCATTGCCATCGACAGTGGCAATGCGAGTTGCGCAGCGCCCCGGTGGGGCGAGGAGCGCAGGAGACCGGGCGTGTTTTTCGCCCGGCGAGCGATAGGAGGCCCTTCTTTGGTGACTTTCTTGTGGCGACAAGAAAGTTACCCGCCGGCGGGGCGGGACCCGCAATTAGCCTTTAAGGCCCGCGCGGTAGCGCGCACAACCAGCGAAAATACCCTATGAATGATGCCCGCACCCGCAGCCACTGCGCAACCTCAAACCAAAATCATATTATCCCGATGTATAAGCTCCGGCTCATCCACATACCCCAGTATGGATTCAATCTTATCGCTGGCATGCCCGATAATGCGCGCCGCATCCTCGGAGCTGTAATTGACCAACCCGCGCACCACCTCAGCGCCCTCCGGGTCCAGACACGCCACCAGCTCACCGCGCTGGAAATTACCCTCCACCGCTTTGACGCCCACCGCCAATAAACTACGACCGGATTCACGCAAAACCCGCACCGCCCCGGCGTCCAGGCGTAAACGCCCGCGCACCTGCATGTGATCGGCCAGCCAGCGCTTGCGTGCCGCCACACGCCCCTCAGCCGGTTTGAGGTAGGTTCCCAGGTGTTCGCCGGCTAGTAAACGGATAAGAATGTTGGTTTCCTGGCCCCAGGCGATCACCGTGGCCGCCCCGGAGCGGGCGGCCTTGGCCGCGGCCAGGAGCTTGGTGCGCATGCCGCCGCGACCCAGGGTGCCGCCGTCACCGGCCATGGTCTCCAAAGACTTATCGCCGGCGATGGCCTCCTGCACCAGCACTGCATCCGTGTGGGCACGCGGGTCCTTGTCGTACAGCCCGGCCTGGTCCGTGAGGATGATCAGCAGTTCTGCTTCCACCAGATTGGCCACCAAGGCGCCTAAAGTGTCATTGTCACCGAAGCGTATTTCCTCCGTGGCCACGGTATCGTTTTCATTCACCACCGGTATGACGCCCAAGGCCAGCAGGGTGCGCAGGGTGCTGCGGGCATTGAGATAGCGTTCGCGATTGGCCAGGTCATCGTGGGTCAATAGCACTTGGGCGGTGTGCAACCCATGGCGCTGGAACGCGGATTCGTACACCTGCACCAGGCCCATCTGGCCCACGGCGGCCATGGCCTGTAGTTCATGCAGGGCATGGGGGCGGGTCTTGTAGCCCAGACGCTGCATGCCCGCGGCCACGGCACCGGAGGACACCAATACGATTTCCATACCGGCGGCGCGCAGCTAGGCCATTTGCGCCACCCAATCGCCGATGGCGGCGCTGTCCAGACCTTGGCCGTTGTTGGTCAGCAGCGCACTGCCGATCTTGACCACGCAGCGGCTTACCCGGGTCAGGGATTCACGCGTCGCCGGCATCGCTCGCGTCCTTTATCAGGGGTCCGGTAGCGGGATCGGCCTGCTCCTCGCGCCGCAAGGCTTCGAGCCGGGTCATGAGGCTACCCACCAGTTCACGACACCCGAAACCCGCGGCCCCGGATATCGGAAATACGGGACCCTTCCACTTGAGCGCCTTGACCAACGCTTTAGCACGGGCGGCGCGCGCGTCTTCCGGTAACAGATCCATCTTGTTCAGCACTAGCCAGCGTTCACGCTGGGCCAGTTCCGGGCTGAATTTTTTCAGTTCCGCCGCGATGGTTTTCACCCCGGCGATGGGATCGGCATCCGGGTCCATGGGGGCGACATCCACCAGATGCAGTAGAATGCGCGTACGCGCCAGGTGCTTTAGAAAACGTATACCCAACCCGATGCCTTCCGACGCGCCTTCGATCAGGCCCGGAATATCCGCCATGACAAAGCTGCGATGGTTTTCCACACGCACTACGCCGAGCTGAGGATGCAGAGTCGTAAAGGGGTAGTCCGCCACTTTGGGCCGCGCTTCCGACACGGCGCTGAGCAAGGTGGACTTGCCGGCATTGGGCAGACCCAGCAGGCCCACATCCGCCAGGAGCTGCAGCTCCAGTTCTAAGTGGCGGTGTTCGCCTGAGTCGCCGGGCACGGTTTGGCGTGGGGATCGATTGGTGCTGGATTTAAAATGGATATTGCCCAAACCGCCGCGCCCGCCCTTGGCCACCAGCAGCGTGTCCCCGGGACGGGTTAAGTCGCCGATGACTTCG
>JANOTM010000345.1:0-1522 GCA_031416355.1 Gammaproteobacteria bacterium | reverse complement strand
GGCGGCCGGCTTTGCCTTGCTCACGCAGGCGGGTGTCGCCTCGGGGCTGACGGTCATGGTGACCGCGACCGTGATGCTGTCGCTGGGTCTGGCACCGGCCTTCACCTTGGCCACTGATCTGATCGTCGGCGCCGTCCCGCCTGAGCGCGCCGGCGCCGCATCGGCGATCTCGGAAACCAGCTCCGAGCTGGGCGGTGCGCTCGGCATCGCGATCTTCGGCAGCATCGGCACCGCCATCTACCGTGCTGCCATGTCCGATAGCGTCATGAGCGGCGTCCCGCCGCAAGCGATCGAGGCGGCGCGCAGCACCCTGGGCGGCGCAACGGTGATCGCTGCGCAACTGCCCGGCCCCCTGGGTGCGGCCCTGCTCGATAGCGCGCGTCTAGCCTTCGTGCTAGGGCTGCACCTAACCGCAGTCATCGGCGCTGTCGTGATGATCATCACCGCGATACTGGCCGCGCTCACGCTTTCGGTAAAGAAATGACCATTGGGCACGCATCGCGGCGCTCTACGACGCGCTCGCCCAACTGGCACCGTCCCCCGTGGTGGAATTAAATCGGGCGGTGGCGGTGGCGTTCGGACCAGCCGCCGGGCTGGAAATCGTCGATGCCTTGATCGCCGAACCTACACTCAAGGCCTACCATCTGCTGCCAAGCGTGCGGGGCGAGCTCCTCGCCAAACTCGGACGTGCCGACGAAGGACGGGTGGAGTTCCAACGCGCGGCAACGCTCACCCGCAATGTTCGCGAACAAGATCTACTGCGTGCACGCGCTGCCGCATGTGCACGGGAAGTTAAATTAAAATCGAAGGAATAGATTATTAAACGGCTTAGCGTGGCACTCAGGCAACTTGCACCGGAATAGAATGACGCGTATGGGTAATACGATTGTGCACATCCACGTACACCAGACGCGGTTTGAAGTTGGCGATTTCTTTTTCTTCCAGGATACCGAAAGCACAGATAATAAGAAGATCGCCGGGCTGGGCCTTATGGGCGGCGGCACCGTTGACCGAGATGATGCCGGATCCCTCCTTGGCGCGGATGGTGTAGGTGCTGAAGCGTTCACCGTTTTTGATATTATAGACGTCGATGCGTTCGTACTCGCGTATGTCGGCCGCGTCTAGCAAATGGCCGTCAACAGCTACCGAACCTTCGTAATCGAGCTCTGAGTGCGTAACGTGCACCCGGTGCAGCTTGGCGCGCAACAGGGTTCTTTGCATGATTTACCTTGTCCTGGGCGATGCCCTTCCAAATAATGGCCTGATTATCCGATTTTAGACGACCGGATTCAAATCCGCCTCAATATTAGCCCTAAGCCCGTATATAGCCAAAATCACCCATTGTGGCTAGGGGCGGCGAAATCCCCCGCGCGCTAGGGTCTGGCGCGACTTAGGCCCCAGTTTTGACCTCGAACATGTAGCCGTCCCGATTCCCGAATCCGGCTGCGAGGGCCGGTACGACCGGTACTCGAGATAAAGAATTCCCTAATATTGGCTGGACCAAACAGCCTGGTCATGCGCC
>JANOTM010000344.1:0-3639 GCA_031416355.1 Gammaproteobacteria bacterium | reverse complement strand
AGGGCCATGCCGACCGGCTCCCGAGCGTCTCAACCCCCTCACCCTCACCCTCACCCCCCAAGGGGGAGTTTGTAGGGTGGGCATCGCCCACCAAACATGGCTGCGACCAGCACATGCTGGTGGGCGATGCCCACCCTACATCGACTGAATATCTACACAAGTTACCCGTGCACCAAATACGCGTCCTTCTCCTCCCGCGTATCCCAACCCCCTCACCCTAACCCACAACCCCCCCGGGGAGAGGGGATGCCAAGTTATCATGGCGGGCGCGCAACCAAGCGCGCGCCTCGTCTAGATCGCGGTAGATGCGCGTCTTGAGTTCGTCGAATGTCGCAAAGCGCTGCTCGTCGCGTAGTTTATGCAGAAAATTGACCGCGACGTAGCGTCCGTAGATGTCTTGATCGAAATCGAACACATGCACTTCCAGTAAGGTGCGCGTACCATCCACCGTCGGACGCGTACCGACATTGGCGACACCGGCGAGCGGCTCGCGCTCGAGCCCAAACATCTCCACCACATACACTCCTTTGACCGGCGTGGCCTGGCGATGCAGGTGCAGATTGGCCGTGGGTATGCCTATGGTGCGTCCGCGCTTGTCGCCGTGGGCGACCCGGCCGCACATGCGGTAGGGACGTCCCAGCAACCTTGCAGCGGTGTCGAGATCGCCGGCGGCCAGCGCCGTGCGTATGCGCGTACTGCTGACGCGCTCGCCATCGAGAACAAAGGTGGGCATGGGCACCACCTGAAATCCCTGGGCGTGACCGGCGGCCTGCAACATGGCGCCATCGCCGCGGCGGTCTTTGCCGAAACGCACATCATCGCCCGCCACCACATACCGCACCCCTAGACCGTCAATCAGGACACGCTGTATGAATTCCTCCGCCGGCATGGCAGCCAAGCGCGCATCGAAGCGTAGACACAATACCCTATCCACCGAGTAGCGCTGCATGGCCTTGAGCTTTTCGCGCAAGCGGTTAAGCCGCGCCGGCGCCGATTGCGGCTGAAAATACTCCTGCGGTTGCGGTTCGAATAGTATCACCAGCGTCGGCAGATGCAGCACCGCCGCCTTTTCCGCCCGTTGGCCGATCACCGCCTGGTGCCCCAGGTGCACGCCGTCGAAATTGCCCAGGGTGGCGACACAACCGCGGTGGCGGGACTTGAGATTGTGCAGTCCGCGTATCAACTCCATGGGGATGGCTTCACGTGCTCAATGGAAAACGGAAAACGCGCATTACACCGCCCAGTCCGGATCGAACTCCTCGATCACCTCGCGTAACGGACGGCGCCCGGAAAAACCTTCCTGGTAGGTATGATAGTGTCCCAGCTTCAATTCCGGAAATTTCCAGCACAGGTAACCATCGCCGGTGTCGAAATCCACCAACCATAGCCCTTTAATAACCAAGCCGAGACGCTCCATCTTGGCCACCCAGCGGCGTACTATGGTTTCGTATAGTTTTTCCACCGCGTGTATCTGCGGGTTGCTCGGGATCATCAAAGCCAGTTGGCGCCGCACCGGATCCAGCTCGGCATACGTTGCCTGGGTAATAGAGCGCACCAAGGGAAACAGGGCTTGCGCCTCCGCGAGCGTGAAAATCCGCGGCTCGTCCCGGGCAACGATCTGGAAAATGTTGGAAAAATTATTCATGCGTATCCGTTTTACCGGCCACTTTCTTGAGCAGGAATTGCCGCGGCCGCACGCCCAAGGCCAGCAAACCGGCAACGTACACTGCCATGCCTATTACTATATAAAAGGTAAGGCGCAGGATGCGTACATGCGTAGGCATGACCAACCAATCGGCGAGTTCACCCGTCCCCCACCACAGCAGCACCCCCATCATACCGCTGGCTGCCACTACCCGAAACAAAAATCCACTCCAGCCGGGCTCGGGCTGGTAGACCCGGTGCTTGCGCAATTCATGGTACAAAAGCCCGGCATTGACAAATGCCGCCAGAGAAATGGCCAGCGCCAAGCCTACGTGTTTCAAGTGCGTGACCAACACCAGGCTCATAACAATATTCGCACCCATGGAAATCATACCGATACGCACCGGAGTTTTTATATCCTGGCGCGCATAAAAACCTGGCGCCAATACCTTAATAAGTAGAAAACCCAGCAGACCGATGGAAAACGCCACCAACGCCTGCGCTGACATGGCCACGTCCACAGCGGTGAAAGCGCCGCGGTGGAACATGGTGGCGAGCATAGGTCCGGCCAGCAGCACCAGGGCCACCGTGGCGGGCACCCCGATAAGAAAGGTCAACCGCATGGCCCAGTCCAGCAGGTGGGAAAACTCTTGGGGCGAGTCACTCGTGTGTTTTTGCGATAGACTCGGCAAAATCACCGTGGCCAAGGCGATGCCAAACACCCCTAAGGGAAACTCCAGCAACCGGTCGGAGTAATACAGCCACGACACACTCCCCGTCACCAGTAACGAGGCGAGTATGGTGTTCACCAGCATATTGATCTGCGCCACCGACACCCCGAACATCGCCGGTAGCATAAGACGCAACACCTTGGACACCCCTGCGTGGCCGCGCGCCACCCGCGGCCGCGGCAGCAGTTTGATCTGCATGAGAAACGGTATCTGAAACAGCAGTTGCACCACCCCCGCCCCGAACACCCCCCAGGCCAGCGCCATGGCCGGATTGTGCAGGTGCGGCGCCAGCCACAGGGCGGCGCTGATCATACAGAGATTGAGCAACACCGGCGTAAACGCCGCAGCGCCGAAGCGGCCGTAGCTATTGAGTATGCCGGCCGCCATGGCCACTAGGGAAATGAAAAACAAATAGGGAAAGGTGAGACGCAGCATCTGCACCGTGAGTTCGTATTTTTCCCCGGTAAAGCCCGGGGCGAGCATAAGCACCAGCACCGGCGCGGCAATAACCCCCGCCAGCGTAATCAGGAACAAGACCACCGACAGTATCCCCGCGATACGGTCGACAAAAACCCGCAGCTCTTCATGGCTACTACGCGTCTTGTATTCGGTAAACACCGGCACGAAGGCCTGGGAAAAGGCACCTTCGCCGAAGATCCGGCGCAAAAAATTAGGGATGCGGAACGCGACGTAAAAGGCATCCGCCGCAACCCCGGCACCGGCGCCAATAAGGCCGGCAAAAATAATGTCCCGCGCCAAACCGCTGATGCGCGAGACCAGGGTCATGCCTCCGGTGACTAGGGTCGATTTAAAAAGTTTGCGCGACATGCAATGACGATGAGCCGTATTTTCAGGTCCGGGATGATAAGCCATGTTCCCGCGCACCGCACGCGCCGCTACCTATCCCCTGGACATTGACAAAGGACGGGAAATTCAGCATAGTGCGCCCCTTTTCGCATACTTGAACTCGCAGGAGACGGCATTGGCAAACACGGTACAAGCAAAGAAGCGCGCACGTCAGGCGGAAGACCACCGCCAGCACAACACCAGCCTTAGGTCGATGCTGCGCACCCACATCAAAAAAGTCCTGAAAGCCGTGGAAACCAAGGACAAGAACGCCGCGCAAGCCGCCTATAAAGAAGCCGTCTCGGTCATTGATCGCGTGGCTAACAAGGGTATTATTCATAAGAACAACGCGGCGCGTCAGAAGAGCCGGTTGAATACTCGGGTGCGTGGCCTGGCCTAAGTTGGTGCCGCGCTAACG
>JANOTM010000343.1:0-3566 GCA_031416355.1 Gammaproteobacteria bacterium | reverse complement strand
GCGGCCGAGGCGATAGGATTTCGTGATAACCGCCATGTGGCCACTGCGCCGGATGCGCCACTACCCCAGCCCGTACCATATTGAGATCGATATATACCAGACACCGCCACAGGTGATCATCGGTTGCAATAGCAGTGGCATGGTAGCGATCCTCCCAAAATGCCCCCGGCCGCCCCTTGCGCCGGTTATATGCCTGCGCCGTGCATCCTGCGATAAGCTGCAAACTGGCGGGAATCGCCGCCTCATCGGTGTCGCGCACCAACAGGTGAATATGATTCGAGGTAACCGTATAGTTAAGCACCGACAACCCATATCGACGCCGTGCTTCATACAGCCAGCCTATCCACTGACGCCTATCTCTCCCGAACTTAAGCAGAAACTCTTTTTTGTGACAACGGTGTGTGATGTGCCAGACCTGACCCGGTAGAAAATAACGGTGTGCACGCGGCATAAACAATCCCTCCTTGGATAGGTAAGCCAGAAACCAAAACGTACTGCGTACTGTGCCGCATGGCACAAGATGCGGCAAGGTGCGCGTTGGTGCTGGTTGGGGGGGTCCGACTCCGACGTGTTTCTCTATTTCGATTCACGCCGCCCGCGGTCGCACCTCTTTTTCCAGCTTTTTACCTATTTTGTCTTGCTCACAATCCAAGTCATAGTCGAGCTGCAGGCCCAGCCAGAACTGCGGGGAGTTCCCAAAGTACCGCGCCAAGCGTAGCGCGGTATCGGCCGTAATGGCGCGCTCACCCTGGATAATCAGGCTGATCCGGCGTGGGTCAATCTTAATATCCTTTGCCAGGCGGTACTGGGTGATCTCAAGCGGCTCCAGAAAGTCTTTCAACAGGATCTCGCCGGGGTGAACAGGAGCTTGTTTTCTCATAACCGATTCCTCAATGATAATCGACGATCTCTACATCAAAGGCGTCGCTGTCTCGCCAGACAAAGCAGATACGCCACTGTTTGTTGATGCGGATACTGTGCTGGCCTTTACGATTGCCGTGCAGGGCCTCCAGGTGATTCGCCGGTGGAAGACGAAGGTCTGTTAGGTCTATCGACCGGTTCAGTATGCGCAGCTTACGCAAGGCAATCCGCTGTATATCGTTCGGCAACTTGCGTGAAAAGGCACGGTTAAATATCTTCTCAGTCTCCGCGCACTTAAAGGATTTAATCACCAGCTAAAGACTAGTGCGATGCGCTCATAGTGTCAAGCGCTATTAATATGTCCGGATAGATTTCTGCCAGTTGCTCGATCAGCCGCGGCGATAGATTCTGGTCAAGCAGCAGTTTCACGCATTTGAGACCAGCAGATGGCGTTCGCGGTCGGCGGCGTAGCTCAGGCAGGCCTGAATATCTTCGGCAGTCAGGTACGGAAAGTCCTTGATGATTTCTTCTGGGGTCATCCCTGAGGCAAGATAGTCTAGAACGTCGTAAACGGTAATCCGCATCCCGCGGATACAAGGTTTACCACCGCGCTTGCCGGGTTCGAGGGTAATGATGTGGCGATAATGGGTCATGGGTCTGGCAAGCTTGGTGGGTTCGTAAGTATATATAAGTTGGCTCAACGCGGAATCGTGTGGGTGATTTTTGCATGTTTTGGGAGCTCCGGCAGAAAGTGAGTAATGATTTTCATGGCCAAATACTGTTCGTCGCGGAAGCCATACGCCTTGCGCTGGATGACGCGAATGGTGTTGTTCAGTCCCTCGACGCAACCGAGCGAGACTTTGTTTTCGGGCTTGCAGTAAGAAACGATTCCATCCCAATGACGGTCGATCATCCGTGCGAATTTCTCAAAAGGTTCCAGCCTTTGCCACTTGAGACTGGCGCGCCAGTTTTCGAAGAACCTCCTGGCCCACGCTTCGCTTTTGTAATCCCACAGCTGTCCAAACGATTCCTTGAGCAAATAGGCCGTGTTGAGTCGCTTGTTGGCGGCAAGCAAGGTCTTAAGCGCATGGCGGCCATCCAGGTCCAGGTTCTCGCGGTGCGACAGCAGGGTATAACGATTCCCCTTGATAAAGCGGCGTTGCTTGCCTTGTACCCGTCCGTATTCGGCCCGTCGCACGTCATCGAGCGCATCGTTCAGATGGCGCAGGATGTGGAATTTGTCGAACACGATCTCGGCCTGCGGGGCATGCTCCTTTGTCGCTTGGCGAAACGGTTTCCACATATCCATCACTGCCACCCGAATACCTGCGCAGCGTCTGCGGCCATAGGCTGCGAAGAACTGTGCCAGGTCTTCCTGTTTACGACCCGTGCCACCGAACCAGATCGGCCGTTGACGCTCCAGGTCGCTGACCACCACGCGGTAGTCGTGGCCTTTGCGAATGGCGATCTCGTCCACGCCGATCGCCGTGGTGGCCGGCATCGGATGGCGACGCAGCTGCTCGGCCATATACAGCTTGTCCAGATCCTTTACCGTCGAGTGGTGCAGCCGTTCAGAGCGGGCCACGTCCTTGACGGTCATCTTGCGACACAGCGTCCCCACGTGCAGTGCGTAACGCGCTGTATAACGCGGATTGCGCGCCAGCCAGTCCAGAGATTCCATGCGCACCCCGCACTCCGGGCAGCTTACGCGCAGCCGCTCGAATTCAAGCTCGATGCGAAAACCACCTGCCGAAAGATCTCGCGCTTGCGCCACCCGCCGGTCGTAGATCGAACAGCGCTTGCGACCGCAGCGCGAACAGGCGCCCGTCTTTTTTTGCGCCGCAGTGGCACGACACGCAGGTCCGGATCGCCGAACACACCTTTGAGTTTCGCCGCCGCCCGAAATCCGGAAAACGAATACATCTCACACCAGGTGCGCGCACGCTTCATCAACGGTCCCTTTCACTGAGGAGTCAAAAACCATGAAATACCCTATACTGGCGCTGCGTAACGTGCAATCAGGGCGGAAAATGACCCACAGGAATCCGCGTTGAGCCTATAAGTTTAACACGGCCCGATGAGCGCTAACATTTTTTGGTGTAAAACTTGGGGTTGCTGAACAGCATGGCGCCGAGCGATGTGTTTTCAGGGTGAAAAGCGGCGATTAAGGCCGCTCGTGGCCGATTTTTGGAACATTGTCGTGATAGTTCAGGGGATTGGGGAGGTCCGACCCTGGCCCATATCATGGCGGGGTCTCCTTCGCAGTTTCGTCGCTACGTAAAGAGACAGTAAACCTGCCGTGCATGTGCCGTTTTTAAGCGTAAGGTACTTTAGTTTATTGAAATTCAACGGAGTTTTGAGAGGAGACCTCAGGGTCAGACCCTACCCTCTCAGGGCTTCGATGATATACTTTAAAATACCTATATTATTATAGTATCTAGTAGCGTAGTCCGGGGTGTCGGGCGGTTATCCACGTAGACACAACGCTGCATGTGGGGAGATGCGGGAAACCGCGTTTACGCAGGCGAGCCATTTTGTAAAAGAGAGATAGACATGACAATTTTTGAAGTGAAACTGAATCTGCCTGATCAAGTGGCACAAGAGGCTCAACGTGCCGGTTTGCTCACCGAAAAGGCGATAGAGCGGCTAATCGAGGAAGCGGTCCGGCGCGAAGCAGGCAAAAAGTTGCTCGACGCCATGCAAAG
>JANOTM010000342.1:0-14488 GCA_031416355.1 Gammaproteobacteria bacterium | reverse complement strand
CCTGGGGATGGCGAAAGTAAAGGAGTCCACGTACTGATCCCAGCTGCCGTTGAAGTTGCTGAAGAACAGCATGTATGAGTAGTTCAGGTCTTCTTTCGGCTGGCACTTATCCAGGCGCGGAAACTTGTGGCGTGGAACAATCACCCAGCGTGCATAATGAACCAGAGACAGGGTAGTCAAACCTTTTAAAAAGCCGGGGTAGCGGGTTACGAATTCCAAAAAAAACCTGTTTATCCAGGTCATGTACCAGCGCACAGGCGTAATGACGTTCATGGCATAAGCCTTACCGGCAATATTGGACATCAGCGTTCCCTTCGTATGTGTACCCGTCGCCGGCTGGTGATATGCCTGTGCGTGGGCTGAAAGATTATTGGATGTGTACTGATAGAACCGAGAATGCCTGCTTGATTCCATGACTCCCGGTTATGGCCATAAATTAGATAGGCGGCATGAAATCTTTTTATATAGCGCGCTACACATTACCTCAACTGGTACACCTTGCAATAGACTTACATACTCTACTTGGAATTTCCAGTCCCAAATTTATTTCAGCACCAGGGGGCGGAGGTTGGCGCTAGCGTTTGGAGGTTTTACGGATATCCTTTTCATCCGCCCATTCCATGACGCCGGTTTCATTGTTTACCAAGATCAAACTGAATTTGTAATATACATCCTTGAGATCGCTGGTCTTTTTGACGATGGAGCTAATACTTCCTTCTAGGCGGTAATCCGCGCCCTCCATCCTGCCAGTTTTCTTGGCGCGGGCCTTATTGTACAGGCCGCCTTGGTTCTGTCGTGCCAATTCATCCGTCTGACTTTGCATCCCGATTTTGTCTACGGCGAAACGCACTGCACCGCTTTTCAGGAGTTGCGTGCGGATAGAGTCGGTGATGGCGCGCGTATCGATGTACTCACTGGTTTTATTTTTGACCTCATCGACGGTAAGCAATGGCCTAGGCTGCGCGCCGGCGATTACCGGTGACTGGATGAGCGAACGAGCCATGGCCTCGGCGATGGTCTGCAAATCGGTGGAGCCGAACTCATTGGTGACGGTTTCCACCGCCTTGCTGTCACCGTATTGCACTTTTCCCGAGCCGACCACGGGCGAATCAATGGCGACACAACCAACCATGGCTATGGCAAGTACCAAGCCACAGCCGGGGATTAAGATGCCTTGCATGCACGCACCAACAAATGAATATACCGATGGTTTCATCTACGGTTTCCTAATGTCAAGATGGCAATGGCAAGTATTCTAGCCAATAACTATTCAACGGTGGCCTTGGCCGTCGCCATGGGCGCGGTTGTCGGGACTTTGGAGCACTAGCCTGAAATCCGTTGCCTTGGGACTAGGCGCCACCACCGTGATGGATTGTTTCTGCTTGCCGTAGAAAGTGAGCGGTTTCCATGGTTCGTCTTCCCACACACTGAAACCCGAATTATCCAGCCACTTAAAGCGATAGAACAGATTCTGATTGGAAGTCGAGGTGTTGCTGATTTCGGTTTGAATAGTAAGCAGGCCTTGACGTACGACGCTACGCAAATCGTTTACTCGGAGGTGAGTCATTTTTCCGAGCTCCTCTATTTTGCCGGCGAATTGGATATCGCTGTCGGGTGTTGTGTGTGCCGGGGCTTTGACCGATACGGTGGGGTTGATTTTTTGGTCACCGCGCGACCTTGGTATTTTTTCCGTGGGCTGCAGGCGTGCGATGTGATTGCGCGCCAAACCCGCAAATTTCCCATCGGGATATTGTTCCAGATAGGCCTGGTAATCGGCGCTATGAGCGCTGGCTTTAATGCTGTCCCAGAAACTAACCTCGGCCAAGGCCGGGTCGGCACCCATGGCTTGAGTAGATGCCGGCGGCAAGAAATAAAAATCGTCGCCTTTCAAGCTGCTCTCCTCGCGCGGGCTTTGCTGGCGGCCGGATTCCGCTTCTACGCCCGCGCGCGTGCGCTTGAATACTTGTTCTAGGGTGAGTCCGCGGGTCTTGATGTGGGACATAAGATGTTTGGTATAGAGGCCGTTTTTGCCGCTGCCGTCGCGCGCCTCGGTTCCGGGGGCGGTGGCGAAGGCGATCAAGGCGCCGCTGGGCGCCTCCATGCGGGCGAGTCCGCGGGTGAGCGCACGCGAACGATCGGTGCGCGCGAACGGGTTGTTGCGGCAGGCGTCGAGGATGACGATGTTGATGCGGTTTTGCGCTTCTTCCAGGCGACGCAGCACGGTATTGGCGTCGATGGCATCGTCTTCAATATCGTTCTCGGTGCGAAAATCGTGTCCCACGGGTATAAGAAAATTATTGCCTTTGACCTGCACGCCGTGACCAGCGTAGAAAAACAGGCCGACCCCGCCGCGGTTGGCCTGAAGCTTATCGCCGAATTCACGTATCGCCTTTTTCATCTCCAGCGCGTTGAGGTTTTCCTTTTGCAGGACTTCGAAACCAATGGTTTTCAGCGTGGCCGCGAGGTCACGCGCGTCGTTCACCGGATTATCTAGCGGCGCATTTTTGTAGGCGCCGTTGCCAATGACCAGCGCCAGGCGCGGTTCGCGCGCGCCAGATTCAGAATTCAGGTTGGTAGCGTGGACGCTCTGAACTAACATCAACCCCGCGCATACCAGCGCCCCTATCCCTTTCATTTTACGCACTCCCCGAGCCCTGAATCTTTGCAGATTTGTCGTTATCCGCGGGCGGCGCTAGCCGGCCAGCTACCGTTTTTTGGTGTCAGGGGGTCTGGGCCAGAATGGGGTGAGGCTGGAAAACACCATTGCCCATGAGCCGGATCGGGACCACCGCGTATTTGCCGGAAATGTTCACTTTCACTTGCTCTTCTTTCTGATTAGCCGGAATGCCGATGGTATAGGTCCCGGGTACCAGAGTAATGCGTGCGATGGCGATTTGCGCCGGCAATGTGCGCCAACCACGCTCATCCGCGGTTTCCGTGGCGACGGCGGTCACGCTCGATAGCATGCTTGCGAACTGTCCGCCGCGATCGGCGACTTTCTTTTGCGCGGCGGACTTGGCGACGGCGCGCACCGCGGTACGCAGAATAATGCCGGGCATTTCATCCTTTAGCGCACGCCGTGCCATGGCGTCGAGATTGGTGATCGGTGCAAGCTTGATCACGGTGATCGTTTTGCCATGAAGCTGGATCTGTACTGGCTGCGGTGACGTGTCCGGCTGGATCACCGGGAAGGATAGGGGTATCACACTGACGCTACCCTGGTAAGGGATAGGAATCGGCAGGGTGACGGATTTGCGACCGGGGATGTTGCCGGACTCCACTATGAATAAAACTTCGGTGGTGTTGGGTCGCGTATTCTTCATGCGCGCATCGAGGCCGCGCAAGCCTTCCTCCAAAATGCCGGAACCGGGGCGCAGTTCAATGGCCTTGCGGTAACCCGGGGCTGCCAGGCTGGGTTCGCGCAGCGCCTCATACACAAAACCCGCGAGATAATGGCTGAGGGCGCTTTGATAGCTGTTCTTAAGCGCCGTGACCGCCGGATCGTTCAGGGTCTCCACCGGGTAGCCTTTAAGATCCTGTGTCTTTAATGTAATGCCCTGGGTCTTGGATTGTTGCTCCAGCTTTTGTACCTCTTTGGCCCGCAGCGCGGCAATTACCGCCTCGCGTTCATGGGTTTTTTTAATCTCGGTACGCGCCTTGTCCCATTGACCCAAGGCCACGTGGTCCAGCGCCAGGCGCGTGGAAAGCATTATTTTTTCGTAATCCTGGCCGTCGTAGCGGCGGGTTTTGTCATTAATGACCAGTGCGCCGAGATCGCCGATGAGTGCCTCCGGTCTATTTTTGGCCTCCTCTTCCCATAGGCGAACTTTTTCATCCGCCTGCAGCCAGGCATCGCGACTGTCGCTTATTTTATTGTCGAGACGCAGCAGCTCACCCTTTTCCAGGTAGTACAAGAGATCTTTCTCTTGCGCATTGTTCTTTTCGAGATTGGCCAAGGCTTGGTCGGGATTGTTGCCGGTAGCTTGCACCTGTGTTTCTTTGGACTCTTCGCTATAACTGCGCATTGTGGCCTTGCATCCAAACAATGCCAGTGCAACGCATGCGAGCAGAATTTTCCGTGCTGAGGTGTTCATAAGATTTTTGTCCTTTGTATAAATTTATAGAGTTTATGCGCCCGCAGGAGAAGAAATCATCCGGTGGCGCGGTGGTCTCACGCACCGGTGGCATGTATATCCCCGGCACACACCATAGCGAAGTTGGTTTTCTGGAGCAAGATGCAATGCGGTCACGAAGCTCGCTTTCGAATCGGCACAAGGGTCGCAGCCCTCTGGACGGACGCCGGTTGCATGGCCTGGTAAGCATGGATTTTGCTATAGCCAGAATTGCGCCATAAAACATAGCGCCAGCTAAAAGTTTCGCAAGCCGTTCCCCGTACCCAGGTCTGGACGTAAGGTAGATTTTTACTGATCAACGGTAATAAATTAAACAGCCTGTTTCTACGGCAAAAAAATAAAACGTGGTATAACGAGGAGTAAGAATTAGAACTTAAAGCCAAACTTAAAAATTAACTTAAAATTCAAAGCCCATTATAGAGGCGAACCTGTCATAATGCAGTATTCCTGTTCAGTTTCATGCAGCTAAGTCGGGAAGGACCCTTAACGTACATGGTAAAAAAAATCGCCGGTCTCGTGCTTTTGCACACATTATTATTGAGCGTCTACGGTGCCTCCGCGGGTGAATCTGTCAAAATCTATGGCCGCGACAATGTGCCGGAGCCGGACGAGGTGGCCGACATGTTGCGGGCACAAAAGAATACAGTGAATAACCGCGCGTCGGGTATCAAAACACGCGGCATTAGCTTGGACGCGCCCAATGCCGCTACCCCCGAGTCTGCATCTACCGCCCTCGCGCAGCAATCCGGCGCGTTCGCGCTACAAATAAACTTTGATTTGGACTCGGTTAAAGTCGATCCGGCGTTTCTGCCGCATTTGTCAGCCATTGCCAAGGGTATAGGTCTCTCCGGCACCGATCTTAAAATTGTGGTGGAAGGGCATACCGACGCCAGCGGCAGCCCACAGTATAACGATCAGCTTTCCTTGCGCCGTGCCCAATCGGTGCGTGCCTTGCTGATCGAAAAATACGGAATACAACCGGGAAATGTGAGCGCCGTAGGCCGGGGCCAGAGCCAGTTGGCGGATATCTCCGATCCTTATGCCGGCAAGAACCGTCGGGTGCAATTTCGGGTTGCAGAATAATACCGAAATAATAATGAGGTCACCATTTCACTTTCACTGGCTGGAGGAGAGGTGTTGCCGGCGGCTAAGAGTTCGTACAGTTACAAAGTTATCATCGAAGTATCAAGCTTAAGGAGAAACACATGAACCGAATCAATTTTTTCGTACTCGCAAGTTTTGTGGCCACCGTTTCGACTGCACCTGGGTTGCAGGCGGGCGAGGTACAAGGCAAGCAAAATATCAACGTCAAGGGCGTGGTGCAAACCCAGGCGGGTTTTAAGACAAAGCAGGAAGTGGAAATAGGAAACGTGAAAGGCTCGGGTAAGATCAGCGGCGATCAAAACATCAACGTCGGTCCGGTGATTCAGACCCAGGGTGGGTTCAAAACCACGCAGAAGACCAGGATCGGTAATGTGGAATAAAGCGCGCTGCTGCTAAAGGTCGCGGCTTTTTCTGGCGCGGGTTTGAGTGCGTTGTCAGGGGTTATAGGTAGCCGGCATTGTGGATAAGATTTTTTTGGAGTCGTTCTCCGCCGCGTTCGCGGCTGGAGATTTTAAAAACGTTGTAATTTTCAGGAGATTCAACATGAAGTTGTCCAAATTGGTTATCGTTGCCGTAGCTGCGACCTTGGGTTCCGCTTCCGCCTGGGCCGGTGAAATTAAAGGTGAGCAAGACATCAAAGCCAACGCCAATATGCAGATTCAGGGAACGGGCGCCAAGAACGAGCAAAAGATGGAGATCGGTTCCGTGAAGGGCAAGGGCGTGATCTCGGGCAAGCAGAAGATCAACACCACCGGCAACCTGCAGGTTCAGGGCGCCGGCGCCGGCAATAAACAGGCTATGGAAATTGGTACCGTAAAGTAAGGCATATGGCCGATACAGGCCATAGGCCACTATGACGAGATGCTTCCCGCAAGGGGCATCTCGTTTGTTTTTTGATCCGCAAGTAATTGACGTTTGAATAATTCGACGCCGGGCGAACTGTGTTATGACAGAGCCCAGAATTTTGATTTCATTTTTGGAGGAATTCGTAATGCATAGACAGGCTATGTGGGGTAGCAGATGTGCGACCGGCTCGAGTAAATATATTTTATCTGCGCTGTTGTTTACACTGGGGCTGGCCCTGTCCCTGCCCAGCTGGAGCGGTGTGGATGGGTTGGAAGACGAAGATAACGCCAAGATGGCCCGCACCAAGGCCCAAATGAACAGCATGAAAGCGAAATCGTCCAAGCAGCGGAAAGATCAGGGCGGCGATGGATCTTCCGGCGACGAGAAATGCGGTAATCTCGAAATCGGCAACGTCTCGAACAGCCGGCCGGGCCGACCAGTGCGCGAGGTAACGGTGGTGGTGGACGGTCCTGTCATCAACGCCAACAACTGTCGCTAGGGTCATTAAAAAACATGTTATTTCGCAAACTCAGCCTTGCCGTACTTGCCACAGCACTGGTGGCCGGTTGCGGATTGACAGACGTTCGTAAAGACGTTGATAAGGGTGTAAAGGCGATGCAGAAAGGGCCGTCCGCCGCGGCCCAATACAATCGAACCAATTTCTCCGATGCGCTCAGTTGCATGGATCGTCTCATGTTGGCTCACCATGTGCGCGATGCTACGTTTGTAGTGGAGGATTTATCGGACAACACCGGCAAGATGCGGGCCGGCACGCGCGACATGCTGATTTCCGCGGTCTCCGAGATGTCGCGCCGTAGCCGCGCGGTTCAGATCAATGCCTACGGCACCGATACCGGCAATCTGATCGGGTTGCTTGAGCGCGCCCAACGCCGCGACGCCTATGCGGTGGTGCCGCAATACGGTATGCGCGGCTCGATCTCGCAATTGGACGAAAACGTGGCCAAGAAGCAGGCCGACATCGGTGTGTACGTCGATCCTTCTTTTGGGCTAGGCAGCTCCAAGTCCTCGAATGCTTCTATACTTGCGCTGGACTTGAGTGTCGTCGATACCAGCACGCTGCATGTTATCCCCGGTGTTGTATCGAAGAATACCGTTGTTATATATAAAGACGGTAAGGGGCTGGATACGGAGGCGACCTACCGCAAGCTTGGGATAAATTTCAGCATGAGCTTTGCCATCAACGAGGGCCAGGGCCAGGCGTTGCGCAATCTGATCGAGCTGGGGGCTATCGAGCTCGCGGGGCGTTTACTCAAACTTCCTTACTGGACCTGCCTCGGTGTTGACGCGGCTGCGCCGGAAGTGGTGCGGGAAATAGAAGACTGGTACTACGCCATGGAGGCGCACGGCGAGTTGTCCGCGTTTGTGAAGAAGCAACTGCAATTGCGCGGCTACTACGCAGGCCCGGTGGACGACAAGTACGATCCTCAGACGCAGCAAGCGGTGGCCCAGTTTAATCGCGCCCATGGCCTGGGCGCCGATACCCAAGTGGATCTGGCGCTTTTCAAACAGTTTCTGATGCAACCGGTGGTACGTCCGGCCACGCCCGTGGCGCCACCTACCGCGGGCCTGCCTGCGGGCGCCCTGGGCTTGAGCCTGGAGCTGGCGGGAAAGACCGGCACCGTTTCCAAGGGTGCGCCGTTTGGTGTCACTATCCGCAGCGACGCCAATTGTTATCTTTACTGTTTTTATCAGGATGATCGCGGTGCTATCCAGCGGTTTTATCCCAATCGTTTCTCCAAAGATGCCTATCTCGCATCCGGTCAAGTATTGCGGTTACCGGGGACCATGCCTTTTAAATTTCACGCGAGCAAGACTGGGCTGCTGGAAAAAATCGCCTGTTACGCCACCGCCCAGGATGTCTTTTCCCAGACCGAGAGCATCCGGGCGTCGCGGGATTTTGAGCCTATGCAAGTTTCCTCACTCCGGGAAATCGGTGCGGCGATCGCGCTCTCGAGCAATCAGCGCTACGCTGAAAAAGAATTGCTCATCAAGGCGCAGCCCTAATGCGAACAACCGTTACCCTGTGGTTATCCAGCCTGTGTTTGAGCATGTTATTACTGCCCGCGGTGGGCGCGGGCGTGGATAGTCCCGGCTCGGCCCAAGCTGATAAAAATAATAAGGAAGACAGCGCGCCGGCGCTAAGCCGGGAGCGGGTATACCAGATACGCTGCTGGCAAGAGGGCAAGCTTTTATTCGAGGAAAACGACTGGGTTATTTCCCCGGACCACGCGCGTCAAGTGATCGTGAGCGCAAAAAAACGCCGAACCAAATCAGGGCTGTTGGTGATCGAGTCACATAATGCCCTGTGTCTACTCAAAGAAGTGGACTAAGATTTTTTTCTCGCCCTCTTTATCGAGATGACTATACGTGCGCCCCATGGCGAGATTTAGTCTCGCGCAGACCGAGATGGAGGGTTAAAGCATGAGCCTGATCGATTCTATACTGCAAGCCGGCCAGGGCACATCCACCGCGGATCCCAATTTCCCCAATGCCCCGGACGGGTGGACGGTAGCGGCGGCGTGTCAGCTGGCAAGCCAAGACGGTCTAACGGTGACCGAAGAGCATTGGGAGGTGGTGCGTGCATTGCAGGAGTACTTCGTCAAGCACCCGGAGCCCTCTATACATGTGCGCGCCTTGCACGACGCGCTGCATGAGAAGTTTTATCACAAGGGCGGAATCAAACACCTCTATCGGTTATTGCCCGGCGGTCCGGTGGCACAGGGTTGCCGGCTTGCTGGACTCAGACCTCCAGCAGGCGCCATCGATAAGGGTTTCGGTAGCGTAACCTAGTCGACTAACTCTCTGTCTCCCTATCAGCGGCGGCCGCGTCCCTTGAGACTGCGGTCTTCTTCAAATTTAACGCGTAATGGCTTATTGCCGAAGGTCTTCCCATCCAGCGCAGCCATGGCCGCGCGTGCCTCATGTCCTTCCATCTCGATAAAGCCAAAACCGCGACACTTGCCGGTAAAGACATCGGCGGTCAGGCGTATGGAGCGTACGGTGCCAAACTCGGAGAACAAGGCCGTGACCGATGCTTCGGTGGCCTCCTCGGGCAGGTTACCGACAAACATTTTTTTCAAATGCGTTTCCTCGTTGGGTTGAGGTGATATCGGACGCGTGAGTGCAGATTCAGATAAGCTTGCAGTGCAGGGAGGGGGACCCAGACTGTGCTGGTTTAGGCCGGGGTAACTTGGGTTGCCTGGAGGCCTTTTGGACCCTTTTCAACCTGAAAATTGACCGCCTGGCCCTCGTTCAAGGTTTTAAAACCGGCGCCGGCAATGGCGGAAAAGTGCACAAATAAATCCGCTGTGCCATCGGCTGGTGTAATGAAACCAAAACCCTTGGCTTCGTTGAACCACTTAACAGTACCTGTCGCCATGTCGATTTCCTCTAATGAATTTATGGATGGGTGTGGAATTGCAAATAGTCGAAGGTAATTAACGGGAAATACCGGAAGGGCTTCTCAAATAACCTTAAAGATATGCAATCGAAGTCAGTGTATCCGACTACTGGGAGAAACGCGAACCTTCATCCTGAGCCGGTGCCGGGCGCTGGGCCGAGGAAAGTGTGCCACATGCTCGGCGCTTGGTTTTGCCTTGCCCATGGCGAATTTCACTGCATTTTCTGAAATATCTGGTATAGTGGCGGCCGTTGCGGCGCACTCCGGTCTGCGCCCAATCCTTTCGCGGTAATCCCTTTCGGTAAGCCTCGAACACCCTTAACTTTAATCAAGGTAGCGCCTAGACCGGCCCAAGACCCTATGTTTCGGGTAGGCCATCCAGGAGCAATATATGTCATTTACCAGTCTCGGCCTGTCGGCCGACATACTCCGTGCCGTGGCCGATAAGGGCTATAGCGAACCCACACCGATACAGCGCCAGGCCATACCCGTTATTCTCGAGGGGCGCGACATGCTGGCCGGGGCGCAAACCGGCACCGGCAAGACCGCCGGTTTTACCTTGCCCTTGCTGCAACGCTTGAGTGCATCCACCCTCAGTACCAGCCGGCGTGCTATCCGCGCTCTTATCCTCACGCCCACGCGCGAACTGGCTGCCCAGGTAGAGGAGAGCGTGCGCACCTATGGCAAACACCTGCCTTTGAAATCCACGGTGGTCTTCGGTGGTGTCGGCATCCATCCGCAAATCGAGACCCTGCGCCGAGGCGTGGATATTCTAGTGGCGACACCGGGGCGGCTGCTGGACCACATCGGGCAAAAGACCGTGGACCTGTCGCAGGTGGAAATCCTGGTGTTAGACGAGGCCGACCGCATGCTGGACATGGGCTTCATCCGCGACATCCGCAAGATCCTGGCGCTGCTGCCCAAGACACGGCAAAACCTGCTGTTCTCCGCGACCTTCTCGGAGGAGATCAAACAACTCTCGGACGGCCTGTTGAACTCGCCGGCCTTGATAGAAGTGGCGCGCCGCAATACCGCGGCCGAGCTGGTGTCGCAGGTGGTGCATCCGGTGGATCGCGAACGCAAGCGCGAACTCCTGTCTTTTCTTATTAGCTCCAACGGCTGGAAGCAGGTGTTGGTGTTTACGCGCACCAAGCACGGCGCCAATCGTCTCGCAGAACAGCTGCAACGGGACGGCATAGGCGCCACCGCCATACACGGTAACAAGAGCCAGGGCGCGCGCACCCGGGCGTTGGCGGAATTCAAACAGGGGGAAGTGCAGGTGCTGGTGGCGACCGACATCGCGGCGCGTGGCCTCGACATCGACCAATTGCCCCATGTGGTGAATTTCGAACTACCCAATGTGGCGGAAGACTATGTGCACCGCATCGGCCGCACCGGTCGTGCCGGCAACGAGGGTGAGGCGCTTTCCCTGGTGTGCGTGGATGAAAACGGATTACTAAAAGATATCGAGCGTCTGCTTAAACGCGACATTCCAAAAGTTGTGATTGCCGGCTATGAACCCAATGCCGCCATCAAGGCCGAGCCCATCGCCAATGGACGCGGCCTCGGCGCCCGTCCCCGACAGCGCTCTACCTCGCCCATCCCTGGGCTCGTCGGCGCCCGTCCCCGACAGCGCGCTACCTCGCCCACCCATGGTCGCGAACGGGGTGGCGCAAAACCGCCGGTGGCACGCAGCCAGGGTGCAGACCAGGGTCGTGGCCAGAGGCCGCGATCGGATACCCGTCCTCCGACCCGTTCGCCAACTCCCGGCGGCCCTCCCAATGGCCATGCAAACGCCCCGGCGCAGCGCGCAGATGTTGATGGTAATCGACGTCCGGCACCTAGCCGCGAAGGTAATGAACGTCCTCGTTCCTCCGATGCTAAGCCCAGTCGGCCAGGCCATGCACGCCCGGCAGAGTCGCAGCGCAAGGTCCAGCCGCGCCGCAACCGCGAGGTTCCGGCGTTGCTCGGCGGCGGCAAGCGCCGGGATTAAGCCGTCCTTGGTGCTGGCCGGCAAGCGCCTATGGTGGTTTCCTAAGGCCAATAATCGCCATGGGCAATCAGAATTAATGTAGAATGCGGCGTGGCAGGACATACCGTCCTGACCGCACGCAAAATCCACTGGAGATATCATGGCTGCAACCAAGACTGCAACGAAGGCCTCTACTGTAAGACCCCTGAACAAATCCCAGCTCCTCGAAAGCGTAGCCGCCAGCACTGATTTAAAGAGAAAGCAGGTCAACGCCGTGCTGGAATCCCTCAACGATATTATCGGCAAGCAGATCGGCAAGCGTGGACCCGGCGTGTTCATGTTCCCGGGTATGATGAAGATCAAGGTCATCACCAAACCCGCACGCAAGGCGCGCAAGGGCATTAATCCGTTTACCGGCGTAGAGATGATGTTCAAGGCACGACCCGCTAAGAAAGCGGTAAAAATTCTGCCCTTGAAAAAACTCAAAGGCATGTTGTAACGGCGGTATGCAGGTACAGGCAGGGAAGTTCATGGACTTCCCTGGTCCTGTTTAGGTTGGGTCTGTGAGGGGAGGCCAGGGCCTAGTACCTGGGTCGTATTGCCGCCCCTAGGCCCGCACCCTATAATGAGCCGACGGCTTAGTACCTATAGCTTTTAAAGATACAGCACAGTGATAGACGTTCTTTGCAACGACGCAGACTGGCTATATAAAAATGCCTAGGCATTTCGTGAATATCCAATGGATAACCGCCCGACCATCGATGATCAAAAGCCTTGCGAAAAATACAGCGTGGGTAAAGGAAAATCCCGTAGCCAAGAATCGGGAATGCGCGCACCGGACGCAGCAATAATATTACTAATCTCTTAAACAGGAGGATGCAGCAATGAATGGTAATACACCCTTGTACAAGATCGTGTCGCTCGTCGCCGTTCTGGCTGCGGGTGGCTTTTCCGGCGGCGCAAGCGCGGCTGGTTTTGCCCTTATCGAACAAAGTGGCAGTGGACTAGGCAACGCCTACGCCGGCGGTGCGGCGGCCATCGATGACGCCAGCGTTCAGTTTTTCAATCCGGCGGCGCTGACGGAAGTTGCAGGTACCCAGGTTTCCATGGCGGGGCATTACATTATGCCGCGCGGCAATATATCGGGTGCGAGCGTCACTAGGAGTCCCGGCAATATTTCCTATACCGGAACCATCGATGACGCTGGCGTGAACGGTTTTGTTCCAAACTTTTATTATGCCCGCGATCTTAATGCCAGCCTCAAGTTCGGCCTCGGTATCAGCGTCCCCTTCGGCTTGTCGACTGAGTACGACGAAAGTTGGATCGGCCGTTACCATGCGCTCAAATCTGCCGTGGAAACCGTCAATATCAATCCGGCACTGGCCTTTAAACTCAATGATCGTTTATCTCTAGGTGCGGGCGTCAGTGCACAGTACATCAAGGCCGAGTTGACGTCGGCGGCGGATTCTGGATCATTCTTAGGCACTCCTGGCAACCAGGCAGTGGATAGTTATGTTAAAGTCGAAGGCGATGACTGGAGTTACGGTTTAAATTTCGGTTTGCTATACAAGCCCGTGGATGGCATGCGCCTCGGCCTAGCTTTTCGCTCATCGATAAAACAGAATCTGCAGGGTGAGGCTACGTTCATGCGCTCCGCTCCGTTTAATACCTTGCTCGGCACCTCTACGGTTTTTACCAACACCGCCGCCAGCGCTGACATCGACCTTCCAGCCAGCATCTCCCTGAGTGTGGCACACGGGTTTACCCCACAGATCGAGATTATGGGCGATATTACTTGGACCCAGTGGAGCAACTTTCAGGAGCTGCGCATTGATTTTGCCAACCCGGTGCAGGCCGATGCCGTGACCACCGAGAATTGGAAGGATACCTACCGCTATTCCGTGGGCATGTCGTACAAGTTGAATGATCGTATAAAATTGCGTACCGGGCTCGCCTTTGACGAAACCCCGGTACCGGATGCGCAACACCGCACCCCGCGCATCCCCGACAACGACCGGACCTGGCTCGCATTCGGTTTAACCCACGCCCATAGCAGCAATCTTTCGATGGATGTAGGTTATGCACACTTGTTTGTCAAAGATTCGACCATAGACAACACCACCGAAGGTGCTCCGCTCCAATACAACCTTAAGGGCAATTACGAAAACAGCGTCAACATACTCAGTGCCCAGCTTAACTACAAGTTCTAAGAGGCCTATAACATGGCCGGATGCTAGGTAGAGCAACGGCCTATGGCAACACGAAAGAAGACGATTAAAAAACGGCCCAAAGCCAAGAAGCACAACGCGCGTAAGCGCCTGGCACCACGCCGGGACAAGCGCGGTCTAGACGCAGCCCAGATCGTGCTCGCGGTGGATGCGGCGGAAGTAGCGGATTTGGTCAGCGAGGTACGGGCAGTGGGCGGTGCGGTAATCGGTGCTTATCGCGAGCCCCTGTCCGGCCAGCCCTTGTTGCTGGTATCGCTACCAGTGGCTGCGGTTCAGCCGACGCCGTTTCAGCGCGATTTGTCACCCACCCATACCCAACGATTGGCCCGCAAAATCGAAGAAAGTGGATCGTTTCTCGATCCACTAATCGTGGTGCGCGGCGACGACGATAGTTTCTGGACGCCCAATGGCCGTCATCGTCTGGCGGCGGCCAAAGTATTGGGCCTCAAGCAAATTACCGCATTGGTGTCGCCGGATAAACATCTGGCATTTCGTATTCTCGCCCTCAATACCGAAAAGGCGCATAACCTCAAGGACCGTAGTCTGGAGGTGATCCGCATGGCGCGCACCCTCGCCGCACGCACGCCTCGCGTTAAGGAGTCCGGGTTCAGCGCCGAATTCGAAGCAGCGGAATTACTTACCTTAGGTATTATCTACGAACAAAACCGGCGTTTCGCCGGGGGCGCTTATAGTCCTTTCCTCAAAAAGCTCGACCGTTTCAGCGACCGCGGTTTGGTGGTAAGCCTACGCGAGCGCACCAGCTATGCGGCGCGCATCGAGGAGA
>JANOTM010000341.1:0-13430 GCA_031416355.1 Gammaproteobacteria bacterium | reverse complement strand
TCCGTCCCTTAGGCCGATGACCTCGGCAATGATCGGCCGGCCATGGGTACGCGAATGAATTTCACACAATTCTCCGACAAATACATCGGGACCAGTAGACTCTACCATCAGACCGAAAAACTGGGACACGCTGCCGGTCCGCTTGACAAATTCCGCCGACCGGACCGCCGCAAGATAGTGTCTCATGGCTCTATTACCCGGTCGGCGTGTGTCCTGTCGGCGTGTCGTAGACGCGCGTGCACTAAGGTATCGCGCAGCTGCTGCAACTGTATCTCTAGGCGCCCGTCCAGGGTTCCGGCCGGGGTTTCAAGTAGGCAGCCGCCCAGCACAACACGGTCATCCGGCACGATGTCGACATTACCGGCACTCGTGCCGCTGGCAATATCAGCAGCACACGCGCGCACAACCTCTAGGTCTGTCGGATTGACGCGGATAACGAGTCGGCTGCGCTCCTTGGCGTGCTGTACAACCTCGCGCACTACCGCGGCTACACCCTCGCGCTCTGCACATGCGCGGCCGATAATCTTGGCGACCGCCTCGAACACGATTTCGGCGGCGGCATCCATAACTCCATCGAGTTGTTGATCCATGGCGTTCCGTGCCGATAGAATCAGCGCACGCAAACTCTCGATCTCCGCCGCATACTCGGCCTGCACTTTCTCTTGCGCCGCCTGCAAACCTTCGGCGTAGCCGCGCTCGCTCGCTTCTTGCTTCATGCGTTCGAGTTTCTCGCCAAGGAGGCGTTCGTGGTCCTCGGGGGTAGGCACCGGCATGGACACTGCCGGCACGGTAACGGTCTTCGGTGCTGTGTACACGGTAATAACACCCGATTCGTCTATTTCTACGTGCGGACTGCGGCGCGCCTCTAAAGGCATATCTTCAGGCCTGGTCGCACGCGGGTTTGTGTTATTTATTATAGCGCTGTCGATGGCGTTATCGGGATTCGCCAACACCGCGGACCTGGCCCGCTCGAGTATTCGGGGTTGCTTTCCGAATTTGGCGTCACGAATGAGGATATTCATGTACGGGTATCCATAGCATGTGTATCGGTTGGCCGCTGTCGCATACCCGCAAGCAGAGAGGCGAAAGAACCATGCGCGACAGTCGCGGGCCGCGCCTGTGGTAGTCGCGTTATACAGGCACGCACGATTTCCGCCGACACACGCGGTTTAACTACCACGCTCAGTCGTTGCGCCAACATCGATAACCGCTCGATCGTCTCCACTGTTTGCCGTTCAAGAAAAGCGGGTGCCCATGGCCAATCGCTATGCTCAAGCAATAGTGCCACTATCCAATCGGGTTCATCTGCAAGCATGGGTTCGACGTCTGCTAGCGTAGCGCGCGCTAGTAATCGCGGATCGGTATCGGTTACAACGGTGTGCTGCGCGAGTTTGCGGTCGCTCTCGCGGCTGGTGACCGATGCCCCTCCCTGATCGTCAATCGGCTCCGCCACCGTCAGCTGGGCCAGAACCGCGGTCACACGTGCCCTATCATCCGCCTGCAACTGTTCTAGCAGCCACTGTCGATCGGTAGTGTCCAGGTTCTGCAGGACCATCGCTGCTTTTGTGTAACCGTCCTTCATACCTTAGCCGCTCCCGGCGCTATATTTTTTTCAGCGGCGATCCACCCTTCAATCTCGCTAAGTAACTTGCGCCGCTGGGCCTCGGCGAGGCGCTCGTGCGCACTCGGGAAATGACGGCGGCGCGTTAAGAGATAAATAGCGACTATGACCAGTAGTACCGCCATACCGCCCAGTAATACTAAATTCGACTGCGCGATTGCCGCGGCATCGGCCTCGTCCGGTAGTGCAGTGTCTGCGGTAGCGTCATCCGGAGACATGATGATCGGCGCGTTATTTGTCTGGGTGCCAACACTGGCCTGTGAATCCGCGACCAGCAACTGGCTGACGCTATGTACAGCAATGGCATCACCGCGCTCGGCATTGAGGCCTGCGGTCATGCTGACAATACTCTCTACGCGTTTTAGCTGTTCCTCGCTAATATCCTGGGGGACCAAAACGCCGACACTGATGCGGCGCACGCCCCCGGGTGTCGCAACCACCTCTTCGACGCGGCGGCCAAACTCATATTCAATATCGGTGGTGGAATTATTACCGGGAGTCGAGTACGCCACCGCATCGGCATCGGCAGCTTTAGTCGCAGACCCACCCTGACGACTGGTCATGGCACGTCTGCGGACAACGACGCCAGTATCGTCCCCCTCGGCACCGTGTATGGGCAACACGTCCTGCTGGGTACGTTTTACCTGGTCGAAATTCAGACTGACATCGACGCTGACGATGGCCTTGCCGGGTCCAAATGTGCGATCCAATACGTCCACGATCTTACGTACTAGATAGTCCTCGGCCTCGCGCTTCATGCGCAACTTGCCGCTGGCACCGGCCGCGGCGTCGTCGGCATCCGCCAACGCGGACAACAGCGCGCCGCGCTGATCGAATACCGATACCATCGCCATGTCGAGGCCTGGTACCGCCGCCGCGACCAGCCGCTGTATTCCCACGATTTGTTCCGGGCGCAAGTGGCCGCCGGCCTTGAGCACTACACTGATAGACGCCTTGGCGCGGCTTTTGTCGCGCTTGAATAGGCTGGTCTCCGGTACGACTAAATGCACGCGTACAAGCTTGACCTGATCGATCGCCATGATGGTGCGTGCCAATTCGCCTTGCAGGGCGCGCTGGTAGTTGATCTTCTGGGTGTAGTCCGTCATGCCGAGGTCTTTGTTATCGAATATCTCGAAACCGACACCGCCGTTAAGCAGCACGTCCTTGCTCATCAAGCTAAGCCGGGTCTCATGCACCTGATTTCCGGGGACCAGGACTTTGCTACCATTGTCCGCGAGCCGGTATACGATTTTGCCGCGCTTTAATTCCTCGACGATGGCCGCGGCATCGCGTTCCTCAAGGTCCGCGAACAATACCTGATAATCGGTGCGCAACACCCAGAACACCAGCGCGCCGACCAACAACATGACCATAACGATACCGGCAACCACGCCGGTCCGGCCGCGGCCATCAAGACCTTTCCAGAATGCACGCAGATCGTTCCACAGCTCATTCATCTCGCTTTACCCTTTTTCTAAACCGACATACGCATAATATCTTGGTACGCATCGAGCAACTTGTTGCGCACCTGCACCATTAATTCGAACGACGTCTTTGCCTTCTCCAGCGTGATCATCACCTGATGGAGATTATCCGACTCGCCCAGCACCAGACGGCGCACGCCGTCATCGGCTTGAATAATTTTTTCGTTCGCCAGCTTCATTTCATTGCCCAACCAAGCGCTGAAATTTCCACCCCGGGGTTCCTGGCCGGCGGTAGTCCCCATGGTGCTAACGAGTTGCGTGACTCCCGATACCGCGGTCAGTGGATCAAAACTCATCGGTCACCTCCAATTTCCAAAGCTTTCAGCGCCATGGACTTGGATATATTCATCGCCCGGACATTGGCTTCGTATGCACGGTTGATGGCAATGAGTTCTATCATCTCGGATACCGGATTGATGTCGGGATACGTGACAAAGCCTTTTTCATCGGCGTCCGGGTGGCCCGGCTCATAGACCATGCGCGGCGGCCGATTCGCGGGCACGACCACGCCCTCATAGGACTGGGCCGCGACTCCCGAGTCACGCATGCCCTGCAATAGGCTATCGAACGATAGTGCCATGGCTGGCCGCGTTATCACGCGCAGTGGCTGAAACAGACTACCGTCCGGTGCGCGGGTGGTATGGGCATTTGCCAAATTAATCGCCGACACGTCCAGACGCAGACGCTCGAGATTCATTCCGGTTGCGCTGATTTCAAACGATGAAAACATACTCATTAGCTTCGTCCTCCACGTATTGCCATACCAATGATCGAGCTGTTCTTGCCTTGCGCGGTCAATAGGGCCTGATAGTAAACGGCGTTTTGCATCATCTTTGAGATTTCCACGTCGAGTTGAATCTGGTGCGAAACGCCGTCGGTGCGCTCGGTATCCGGCTCGATCCGCGCCTTCACCGACCCCAACGTGCGGCGGACCGCAGCATCATCGCCGCGTTGCAATAATTCACTGCGCAACAGACTCAGCTGTTCCTCAAAGTTCACCCGCAGCGGCTGATAGCTCGGGTTAGAGACGTTGGCAATGTTGCTCGCCAGCGCCGTGTGGCGCAAGGCCGCCGCATCCAAGCCGCGCAATACCAGCGCGGCAGTGGCACTACCCGTTACTGTGTTCATTTCCGACATATACTCCTCCTCCTGTTCTAATCTTTCTGTTTATCTGCCTGCGTCAATAGCAGGCGACCAAAACCGAGTTCATAATGCGCGGCAAGATCATCCGCCAGCACTTGCGTTAGCACACCCCCCAATACCGACCACTCGCCGTCTTCGGCGCCCGCCACACCGGGAAATGCACCGCTTTCTAGTAACATCCTCCAGACCATGGCATCAAACTGGCGACCGGCATCGGCCCCCGTCAAGCTGCTCTGGGCTGGAAGTGGTGCCTGCATGGCAAACTGCGATAGGGCGTCGATATTCATTATTTCCACCTATTGGATAATAAGTTCGGCATGTAAAGCACCGGCGCGCTTGATGCTCTGTAAAACATTAATAATGTCGCGTGTCGTGGTCTTGACCTGACTGAGTGCGACGACCAGATCCATCACTGTTGCGCCCGCCGATAAGGATACGCTGCCGACCGGCCCGTCCTTTACGTCGATACGGGTATTAGGCACCACTTCCGTGCGCACCCCAGGGCCGGGGCGGACAAGCACGCCTTCGGGTTGCGATACTAAGTAATCGGTCACGATAGACACGCGCAGGTCGCCCTGGGTCACGGATACTTTTGACAGACGTACGTCGCCGCCCGAGACCACCGTCCCGGTGCGCTCGTTGATAATCACACGCGCGCGCTGGTCCGGCTCGACCAGGATGGTCTCTAGGCGTGCGATAAAATCCACAAGATGTGTCTGTTGCTCCGGCGACAGCTTTATTTCGACACGGCCGGCGTCACTGGCGACGGCAATGTCGGCTTCCATGCTGGTGTTGATGCCGCGGGCGATGCGGCTGGCTGTGGTGTAGTCTGGATTGAACAATAGCACTCGGATCAATCCATCGGTGTTGACTATCTTGGTCGTGACATCCGCTTCCACTATCGCACCTTCGGAAATGATTCCGGAGGTCGGATGGTTCTTCTGCACCACATTGCCGTTCTGGTCGAATTTGAATCCACCCACCGACAGCGATCCCTGGGCCAGCGCATATATCTTGCGGTCAGGTCCATACAGCGGCGTCATCAGCAAGGTTCCGCCAACCAGGCTACGGGCATCGCCCAATGACGACACGCCGACGTCCAGTTTGTCGCCGGAGTGCACGAACGCCGGTAACGTGGCGGTTACGAGTACCGCCGCTACGTTGCGACTGTTCAGCTGCGCCGCGGTCACCGTGATGCCAAACTCGCGCAGTGCGTTGGATACCGACTGCAGGGTCGCTTGGCTGCGCGAAGAATCGCCGCTGCCCGCGAGACCAGACACGATCCCGTAGCCTACTACCATGTTCTCGCGTAATCCGTCGATTCGGCCCAGGTCCTTGATGCGGATGCCGCCATCCGCAACGGCAGCCGCAGCGACGGCGTTCAGCATATGCGCCAGCACCAGCATTGCAACAATAATACGCACGCTTATCTTACTCATAAGATTCGCAGCCAGCGCAGAAAGCGCGTGAAAATATTGGGTGTCTGTGTCTGTTCCAACAATCCCTTGCCGATATATTTAATTTTTGCGTCGCTCACGCGGGTGGACGGGATCGTATTATCCGCCTGAATATCCTGCAACCGTACTCGGCCTTCGAGTGAAATCCACTGACGTTCGTTGTTGACCTTGATCTCCTGCTCACCCTTAATACGCAAATCGCCGTTGGCTTCGATGGATAGCACCGATACCGTCAAGTGCGCCAGCATCTTGCCGGTGCGCTCTATCTTGCCGCCGCCGGTGAAGTCGCCGCCCAGGCCGGCGCCGACGTCGATACTGTCGTTGCGCCTGCTTACCCTGCCGGAAATCGTTTCATCTTTGTCGGCCGTGGTACTGGCGGTGGTCGAGACACTGGCGATTTCCGTGATCACCACCGTCAGGTTATCGCCTGGGCGATAGGCACGGTGGTCCGCAATCAAAGGACGGAACCGGTTTTGATCATACAGGCTATCGGCACTGCTGGTGCCGGCCGTCGCTGTCAGTAGTATCAGAACTCCCATCGTCAATCCTTTCATCGCATTTACCTCGGCACGTGCTGAGCGTGACCGCTATCGACCACCTGCGCATAATAAGTCGCTTCATTCGCCATGTTCCGCACTTTGATCACCTGGCCCAAGATGCCATCCTCTTGGGCGATGCCTGTGGTTTCAATCACGACCGACGGTGTCACCACCGCCACCCGGATCGCCTGATGGCGGGCAACGGCGGGCGCGGCGACAAGGTCGGCCGCTTTAACCATGGTCTCGGGCGCTAGGTAATGGCGCGCGCGCTTTCCGGCTAGGCCTGCAAGCGTCACTAGCGCCACATTGCCTAAGGGCGCCACATCGCGCTCGGCCAGGACGAAGTCCGTGTCCGCTACCGGCTCATTCGGCCGCAACACCCGCGCGGAAACCAGAACCTCGCGGTGGAGCGACACGCTAAACCATACCGGTATGCTGTCGATCACTTTGCCGGCATCGACCACATCGACTTGTACGCGCATGCGTCTGGCAACCGTAATGGATGGCAACTGCCTAGGAACCAGGCGCATAGCCGGCGACAATGCTTGCGGCTGCCGTACACGGCCGACGATTTGTAAATCCAGGCGCCTGATATCGGCATGCGTCGCGCGTATACGCTCTTCCAAATAGGTACTCGCCACCGCGGCCAAGCGCTGGCCATCTTGTATCTCAACATAATCGCTACCGCCCATATCGCTATCGGCGCACGCCAAGACCGGCGACAGGATCAGCAATATACTTAGCAGCGTTCTATTTAACATCAGCGATACAGGCCATTACTGATGGTGAGCAGTTCATCCGAGGCCTGCACCACCTTGGCATTAATTTCATAGGCACGTTGGGCAACAATAAGATTGACCATCTCATCAATCAGGCGCACGTTGGAGCCTTCCAGAAACCCCTGTCCCAAGGTGCCGGCGCCCTGGGCACCGGCATTTCCGATGGCGGCCAGGCCGGACTGCTCGGTGGCGACAAAGAGATTATCGCCCGCGGCCGTAAGCCCGGCGGGATTCGAAAACATGCCCAGCTCGATCTGTCCGAGTTGCACGGGGCGCCTCTCGCCAACCACGGTGGCGTACACCGTGCCATTGAAATCGATCTGTACCGAGGTGGCATCGGCCGGCACCTGTATCGGCACATTCAATCGATGGCCCTCACGCGTCACCAACATGCCCTCGGCGTTTAATTGGAACGCACCATTACGGGTATATGCCAGGGTTCCATCGGGCATTAGTATTTCGAAAAAACCGGCGCCATTGATGGCGAGATCGAGCGGCTCACCGGTTTTCTTGACGTCACCGGCGGTAAATACCTTGCCCACCGATGCAACCGCGGTACCCATGCCCATGCGGTTCGATGTGCCGGGGGCATTGGCCGCGGAACCGCCCGCCGGCATGCTGCGGTACAGCAGATCTTCGAAGTCGATGCGACTGCGCTTAAAGCCGGTGGTGTTGACGTTGGCGAGGTTGTTGGCAATGGTGTCAACATTGAGCTGTTGCGCCTGCATGCCGGTGGCACCGATATATAGTGAATCAAGCATTTGTCATTTCTCCCTTACATTTCCCCAAGCAGGTTGATGGCGCGATCGAGCATGTTGTCGTAACCCCGTAGCAGCCGCTGGCTGGTTTCGAAGTGACGCACGGTCTCGATCATTTTTATCATTTCATTCATGGATACGACATTGGCGGCCTCGAGATGGCCTTGGCGTAAGCGACTGGCATCCGGCTCGGCAAACTCGGTGGCAGCGGTGGCGCTGAACAAGCCGCTCCCGAGGCGATCGAGGTTGCGTACATCCGTCACATTGACTAGGCGTATCCGGCCAACGGCGTCGCCGTTTTCGGTGACGTTCCCGGCCCTATCGATGCGCGGTTGGACTGTCTTTAAATGTATCTCATTACCGTCGGCACCCATCACCGGATGTCCGCCACCGGTCACCAAGCGGCCGTTGGCGTCGACCTGGAAGTTGCCCTGCCGCGTATAGGCCTCACCCGTCTCCGCTGCAACCACAAAAAAACCGCTGCCCTCTATGGCGACATCCAGGGGATTGGCGGTGTACTTAAGGGCGCCGGAACTGTAGTCGGTGGATGTCGTCTGCATGGTCTGACTTTTACCGGCAACCGCCCTAGTACCGCGTGCATCATTCAATTGATCGAGAAACGGGCGTGTCACCGAAATCTCGCGTTTATACCCGACGGTGGTGATGTTAGCCAGATTGTGGCTGGTGACGCGCAGGCGCTCAACATCGTTTAGCATTGCCGCCGTGGTGACGGTCATGGCGTCCATCATGGTCTTTCCCCTTTAAGTTTATGTTCCACTGCAAATACATGGGCCAGGAGCGTCGCCACTAAATGAAACAGTTCCGGGCCAATTTGCGCGTCCATGGGCAATCGATAAAGTTGTTCGAGCAACTGTGCGTCCTTCACCACCATCGGGCCATCTACCTGGTCACGCCGCCGCAGGATCGCGTCGGCCATTTTTCCGCTGCCTTTTACGATGACTTGCGGTAGACCGGTGCCCTGCTCGTATTTAAGCCCGACGACCTTATTATGCTCAGCGTTCGTGTCCATGCCGTTCATATCACCCGATTAAGTGTATCTTGACTGATCACATGCTCGACCACCGAGCGCACTGCACCGCTTTGATCGCTGGTGGTTTTGGTCTCATAGACGATTTCATCGACCGTCCAGCCGCCGACTTCCAGGGCGCTACGCAACGACGCAGCATAGCTGGATAAGATGGCGCTGATGTTACTGTCCTGCGCCAAGACCCGGATACGTACATGCTCGCCGACCACGCGTGCGGCGACCTCCACCGCACCTAGGGCCTCGGTATTGAGCGAGAAAACCAGCTGTCGATGGCGCGCCGCCGGCTTCTGCTCGGCATCGCGGTGTTGTTCGAACATGGCGACGTCGACTTCGATCAACTGTCCACCCAATAACAGCGGCAGGGTACCGATACGGTGCGATACCGTGCTGCCGTTCTGCGCGTTGAGGAGACGATAACCAAGATCACCGCCACTGCCCTGGGAAAAATCGCCGGCACCAGTATTGGTGCCCGATTGCATAGTCGCACCGGTTTGATTTCCATTGATATGCGACGGCACATCGCCGGCGGAGTGTTGCGCATCGGGCTGCGTCAGACGCTGGCGCGACGCCGCGTCCATGGCATCCTTGAGGGCTTCAGCGAGCCCGCCTATGGCGGCCGCCTGTTGCTCCGTACCTTGTGGCGAAGTAACGGCGAGTTCCGTGAGCGTGGCGGTCGCACCGGCCTGTAGACCGGCGCGCGACAGCGTAGCATAGGCAACCGATAGCAACTCGGGCGTCAATTGGAAACCCAGCTTATGCAGCATCATACCGGCGAGCGCCATGGCGGTAGCATCCGGCACCGCGCGCACGGCCTTCATGAGCTGACTCTGGTCTACCGGGTTGAGCTGTGCCCGGTAGCGTGCCAGCAGTTCATCGAGCTGTGTGCTGCGGCCGGCCTTATCGGACAGATGGGTGTCGCGTCCTACCCAGGGCTCCGGCACCAGCGTGGCGTTGTCGCGTTCCGGCGGTAGAATCCGTTGCAGCTCCACGCGCTCGCCCACGGCCAGCACGCGTCCGTGCAGCAACTCGCCGGTCTTGAGCGGTACGCCACTGTCGACCACGCGCTCGTTGCCATCGAAACCAACGAGATAGCGATTACCTTCGTAATGGCGTAGCACACGCCCCTTAATAACCTGTCCGACCGTTAATTTGTCGGCGAACTCTCCGGCGCCGGGAAGATAGAGGCGGCTGCCCGTGGACTGGGTAAGGGGCGTGAGGCCGGCGCTGATATTTTGGATACTCATACGGCCACCATCCCAAAGGCCTTGAGACTCACATTATTCGGTACCTCGGTAAGCGACAGCACCGAAAGCTGGGGCATAAGCCGCTCGGTAAAGCGCCGCACATGCCGTCGCAGGCTAGGTGCGCACAGCAGTACCGGCATGAGGTTGCTCGACATCATACGCTCGACCTCGGTGGCGAGCTTGCGCAACAGTTGTTCGGCGACACGCGGCTCCAACACCAGCGCCGCCTTTTCGTCGATGCTGCGAATTGCACTGCTGATGGCCTGTTCCGCCGCCGGATCCAGCGTCAGCACGTGCAGATCGCCTTCGGCATTGATGAGCGACTGGCAAATCGTCGGCCCCAGGCGTTCGCGTACTTGTTCGGTGAGATATTCCGCATCTTTGTTACGCACACCGACATCGGCGAGCACCTCGAGTATGCCCTCGATATTGCGTATCGGAACCTTCTCGCGCAACAGGTTCTGCAGCACCTTCTGCACCTCGCCGAGCGACAATACCTTGGGAATAAGTTCATCCACCAGGCTTGCTTGGCCCTGACGCGCGCGACTGACCAGGCGCTCGGTCTCGGCACGTGTCAACAGATTAGGCACCTGTTGTTTGATCATCTCGGTAAGGTGCGTGAGTAGCACGGTGACGGGATCGACCACGGTATAGCCGGCGTCGCGCGCTGGCTTACGTTGCTCTTCGACTACCCATACCGATGCAAGACCGTAGGTCGGGTCTTTAGTGGCGATGCCGTCGAGTGTGCCGCGCACGCCGCCCGGGTTAATGGCAAGCCAACGATCGGCCAGGATCTCCCCTTCCGCCACCTTGGTGCCATGAATACGTATGTCGTAATGATTGGGGCCGAGCTTCTTGTTGTCGCGGACCCGCACCCGCGGGAACACCGCGCCCATGTCGAGGGCGTATTGCTTGCGGAACGCGACGATGCGTTCCATAAATAGGCTGCTATCACCACCTACTAAGGGGACAAGATTTTGCCCGACGGTGACTTCAATTGCCTCTATCGCCAACATGCCATAGATGTCCTCGTTGTCCTCCGCGGCCTTGGTGTCCGCTTGGCTGGCACTGACGTCATCCGTACCCTTGCCACGCCGGGCCACGAGAAAAATCAGCGCGCCGACCCCAAGCAGCAATACTATCGGTAACATCGGCATGCCCGGCAACATTGCTAGCGCCGTTAGGCACAGCGCGACCAGCAACATGGTCTTGGGATGCGACATCACCTGGCGCGTGATTTCGCTGCCGAGCTGGGCATCGGTCGCGGCACGCGTAACGATGATGCCGGTGGCGGTGGCAATAATCAGCGCCGGCACCTGGGTAACGATACCGTCGCCCACGGTGAGCAGCGTATAGGTGTGCAGGGCCTCGCCCCAGCTCATACCCTTCTGGACCATGCCTATGGTAAGACCGCCGATGATATTAATAAAAATGATAATAACGCCGGCTATGGCATCGCCCTTGACGAAGCGGCTGGCACCATCCATGGAACCGTAAAAATTGGCCTCGCGCTCCACCGCCTTGCGCCGCTCGCGCGCCTCGTCCTGGTCTATGAGGCCCATGTTGAGGTCGGCGTCGATACTCATTTGCTTGCCGGGCATGCTGTCCAGGGTAAACCGCGCCGCCACTTCCGCCACGCGCTGTGCGCCGTTGGTAACCACGACGTACTGCACCACGATGAGTACGATAAAAACGATGAGGCCGATGACGTAGTTGCCGCCCACGACGTAGCTGCCGATGGCGCCGATCACATTGCCGGCGCTGGCGTCACTTAAGATAAGGCGCGTGGCCGAGATGTTGAGCCCGAGACGAAACAAGGTAGTCATCAATAGCAGTGACGGAAACGTGGAGAACTCAAGCGGCTTGCCCATATAAAAAGTGAGCAACAGGATCAACAACGCAAAACTGATATTGGTGATCAGTAGAAAATCCAGCAGCCCGCCGGGAATCGGCACAAACAACAGCATCAAGATGCCGATCAACCCCAGCACCAGCAGCAGGTCGCTCTGGCTACCCATGGCCTTGCGCATGGCGGCAATCACAGCTGCACCTCCAGGCGCACCGGCACGGGCCGCGCGGCATAGAGTTCGGCGTATACGCGTGCCACCGGTTCAAATAGCGCATCGGAAACTGGCCGGTCAATATCGCCGTCGCGAAAAAGTTCGCGCGCCAGTAGCGGGCGTTCAAAGATCGGAACCCCGTGGCGCGCCGCGGCCAGGCGCATCTTGGACGCGGTATCGTTGGCGCCTTTTGCAATTACCCATGGCGCACTCATCGCACCCTGTTCATAACGCAGCGCCACGGCAAAATGCGTAGGGTTGGTGATGAGCACATCCGCATCCGGCACGCGCGCCAGGGACTTGCTGCGTTTGGCGGCTTCCTTCTGTAATTCCCGGATCTTGGCGCGTATAAGTGGATCGCCTTCACGCCGCTTGACCTCCTCCCTGATCTCGCGCTGGCTCATCATCATCTTCTTGGAAAAATCCCAGCGCGTATAGGTAAAATCGAGCAGCGCTACAATTAAGATCACCAGCGCCAGTTTGAACACGAGCTGCGCCGTTTGATCGAGCAGCAAAGGTACATAGGCCTTGGGGTCGATATTCATCAACCCAAGCAATCCCGGCATCAGGCTAGATAGCACGAAATACGCCGTCACCCCAAACAGCGCCAGTTTGATAACGCTCTTGAATCCCTCGAACAACATCTTAAGCGAGAATAAACGCTTGAATCCCGCGATCGGATTGATGCGCTGCAAATCCGGCTTCAGGGGAAAGGTGCTGAACATGGGGCCGGTCTGAACGATATTAGCCGCCACCATCACCAAAACCGCGGTAACAAAAAATGGCGCGAGTAAATATGCCACGGCAACAGTCACGCTCTCAAACCACGTCGTAAGGTGCGGTACGTCGAAGTCGACGTTTCCCGCCTGTTCAAAGATGGCGCGCGCAATGATCAGCGCCTGACGGGCGAAGATATCGCCCCAGGCATACAGCATGCCCAGCCCCCCGACAACGACGAAGAACGAATTGAAATCCAGGCTCTTGGCCACCTGGCCACGACGCCGCGCCTCCTCCAGCTTGGACGGCGTTGCCTGTTCGGTTCGATTCTGCTCTTGCTCGGCCATGGCGCTATTCCAACAACGTATGCCAGTAGTTAAACAGCGTTTCGAATATCCGCGCCATCACCGGGTTGAGGTAATGCAGCGAGATCGCCAGGGTGACAAGTCCAACCATGATCTTCAACGGCAGGCTCACTATGAACATGTTCATCTGCGGCATGGTGCGCGCCATGACCGACATGGCGATATCCACCATCAATACAACGAATACCACGGGTGCCGCCAACATCAGTGCATAG
>JANOTM010000340.1:0-7246 GCA_031416355.1 Gammaproteobacteria bacterium | reverse complement strand
GGCGTGCCAGCGCCTGACGCGCCTGCAGCACCACCTGTTGCGTATCCTGGGCTGCGCGGTAGCGGCCCTCGGCGGCCTGCCGCTGGCGCTCGAGCAGCGGACGCAGGGTATCGATCTGGCGCAACGCTGCGTCCAGGTAATACAATTCAAGCCAGATGCGGCGAACGTCGCGTATGAGGTTGCGGTGTTCGAGTTCGAGGCGCGCCTCTTCGCGCGTCAATTCGTGGCCGGCGCGGCGCGTGCGCAGCGTGCGTGTGTCGCCCGGCGGAAACGCCTGACGCACGCCGATCATGGTCATGGTCATGTCTTCCTGGTTCAGGCTGAAGGAGTCGGTGGGCACGTTGATGGCGCCGACGATGAGTTGCGGGTCGGGCAACTGCCCATCGGAAACCACTCGCTGCGTGGCGGCCTCGACGCGGTAGCGGCTTTGGGCCAGGACCGGCGCCCCGGCGATGGCCAGTTGTTCCGCGCGTTCCAGGGTCAGGAGTGGCGTCTGCGCGCGGACGAGCACGGCGTATCCACATACAACGACCAAGACCATGGCCCGCGACCAGCGGGTGAGTGACAGGTGAACGAACATAAATCTCTCCTGCGGTGAAGCAAACGGTGCGGCCGGCACGATGGGTGCGGGCCGCGCTCACAAGCGCGAAGAGGTGTGGCTAGATCAGCAGGCGGGCGTGCAAGAGATTGAGGGGCGGTCGCGGGACAGCCGCCGCCTCGGCGTCGTGCCGAGCAGCGCTATCGGTGTTGGCGCCGGCCTCCGCCGTGGTGATCGGCAGGATGCCGAGTAGCACCATCGGTAGGGACGGCAGGTGATCCGCATTCACCACACTGGTGGCAAGGGTGGGATTTTCGGTCGCCTGGCAATCAAGCTGCATCAGCGGCGCGCAATCCGGCAGATTGGCGACGGGCCCGGTTTCGGCATGCGGGCAATGCGCCATGGTTGCATTCGTGTGCTGACAGGCGGGCATGGCCGCCACACAGGGTGCGACCGCCATGGTCGACCACACCACGGCCAGGCCGAGCAACAGCGCGCGACCGAAACGGCGGCGGCGTTGAGCGAACCAGTGGGAGATGAGCGTCATGGTGAAAGTATAGTCAGGTTTGGCGATCTTTTGTATTGATCCAGATCATACTCCAAGCCGATTAAAAAGGCAGCATGAGGCCCGCTTGGGTGGCGCCAAGCAGGTTGCGGAAGCGATCCTGGATATACGCCAATGCCGCGGGGGTATCGCCCTCGAAGCGCAACACCAGCACCGGCGTGGTATTGGAGGCGCGTACCAGACCAAAACCGTTGTCGAAGTCCACGCGCAGGCCGTCGATGGTGGAAATGCGCGCATCGGAAAAGCTGGCGTGTGCGAGGAGCTTTTTCATAAAGACGTGGTGTTCGCCTTCCGCGAACGTGATGTTCAGTTCCGGCGTATTGACCGTATTCGGCAGGCTATGGAAGATGTCCGTTACCGCCCGCGGATCGCGTGCCAGGAGTTCCAGCAGGCGTGCGGCGGTGTAGAGCCCGTCATCGAAACCATACCAGCGTTCCTTGAAAAAGATATGGCCGCTCATTTCGCCGGCCAGCAGTGCCCCGGTTTCTTTGAGTTTTGCCTTGATGAAGGAGTGTCCGGTTTTCCACATGGTCGGGCGGCCGCCGGCGGCGCGTATGGCGGCGTCCACGGTGCGCGAGCATTTCACGTCGTAAATAATTTCGCCGCCCGGATTGCGCGACAACACATCGCGCGCATATAGAATCAGCTGCCGATCGGGCCAGATAATAGTACCGTCCGGCGCCACCACGCCGAGGCGATCGCCGTCGCCGTCGAAGGCGAGCCCGACATCGACTGTGCCTTCTTTAACGGCCCGGATCAGATCGACCAGATTTTTCGGTTGGCTCGGGTCGGGATGATGATTGGGGAAGTTGCCATCCACCTCGCAGTACATCTCGGTGACGTCGCAGCCCAGGCGTCGTAGGAGCTCGGGCGCCATGTCACCGGCGACGCCGTTGCCGCAGTCGACGATGACGCGCATGCGGCGCGCCAGTTTTACATCCGAGATTACACGTTGGAGATAGGCCTCGCGCACGTCGTCGTGTGCCAATACACCTTGACCCTTTACCAGTCGCTGATCCAATAGGCGTTGGCGCAAGGCCTGGATGGTGGCGCCGGACAAAGTCTCGCCCGCGAGCACCATTTTGAGGCCGTTATAATCCGGTGGGTTATGGCTGCCGGTAACCATGACACCCGACTGGGTGCCGAGGTAATGGGTGGCAAAATACAGCACCGGCGTCGGTACCTGTCCGATATCGATGACATCGCAGCCGGTGGCGTTAATGCCCGCGGCCAGAGCGGCAGACAGCGCCGGGCCGGACAAGCGCCCGTCGCGCGCGACGATAATGGTCTGCACACCGCGCGCCCGCGCCTCGCTGCCTATGGCACGGCCTATGTGTTCGACGATGGGCGCGGTCAGGGTTTTCCCGACGATGCCACGTATGTCATAGGCCTTGAATATTTCAGCGGGCAGGGTGTGGGGTTTTTCTTGGGGTAGAACGGTGGACGGGGGGTAGGACACGATCGAATTCCTTGAGTAATGTTATGGCACCGGTGCTTTTCTCTTACTGAGGCGACCATTAAATAAATAGTGCACGCTGCCTGCTACACAGTTCCTTCTCCCTCCGGGAGAAGGACAGAGCCTGCCCCCGCGAAAGCGGGGGATGAGGGCCGGTTTTGTCGTGGGCCCTCACCCCGGCCCTCTCCCAAAGGGAGAGGGGGAGTTGGTGTGAGGCGCTGGTAAGGTTGGCCCTCACCCCGGCCCTCCCGCAGGGGGAGGGAGAAAAGCGGTACGCACTATTTGGCGGTCGGGTCGGTATATTACCAAGCAGATCTTGTCGGATACAGCAGAATTCCATTATTCGCCGGGCGCGCGCGAATAAACCGGGTGGACTAGAGGGTGTTTCCCACAGCCGCGCCAGGAAAGATTTGGTTGCCACCGCCGGTTTTGGCATGTTGCAGGGCCTGTTCAGCCCGGCTCAACACGCCTAGGGCCGCGGTGTCGCCCGTTTGCATGGCCGCAAGGCCTCCGCTCCATGTCACACAAGGTTCATGGGTTGCGGATTTCTCTAGCTCCGCGGTGAGTTTAGCGCGCAGGCGCTGCGACATGTTGGTGGCAGTGGCGAGATCGGTGAAGGGGAAAATAACACCGAATTTGTCGCCACCGGTGCGCGCTACAAAATCGCTTTTGCGTAAGACCACTTTGAGGGCCGTGGCGAAACCTTGAATTAGCTTGTCTGTGGTCTCGTGCCCCAATTTATCGTTGAGGTCGCGCACGTGGTCGATGTCCATGAGCATGAGCGCCGACGGAAATCCCATACGGTTCTGATCGAACAACTGATTAAGCCGTAAATCGAACGCACTCCGTGTGGCCAAGCCGGTGAGGGTATCGGCCTGGGCCATTTCCATCAAGGCATTGTGATCGGCGATGAGCGCGCTGCCGGAATTACGTAGCGCGTTCATAAGCGGCTGGAAATCATGCAGGCGTATGGCATAGTTGTTCTTCAGGGTTCCCGAACGTATGTCGCGCACCAGGCCGACCATGGTCTCGGTGTCCTGGCGTAATGATCGGGTCATGATCGCGTGCATGACCACCGGCGCCAGAATGAGGAGTAGCAGCGCCAAGGCCAACGCCGCACTGGTGTACATGGTATCGGTGGTCGACGGTTTCCAATGAGTAGTCGCCGGCCATAGAGCGATTTTCCAGTCGGTATGGGCTATGGGTTGGAGCAGGGTGGCATCGCCGCTGCCCGCAACGGCGCTGCCGGTTTTACCCAGGACCACGAATTCTTTGGGTGTAAGGTATTGGCGCAGCTCCACGTAATCCGTCAGGCTCGTGTCTTGTTTAATGCTATTTTTGAAAACTACCGGGTCGATGCTGGCAACGATATAACCCAGTGCGGCATCATTGCCGGGTGCGCGTATCGCCTGCACCACATCGATATGGGCCGACTGGGTATCGGACAGATGAAACTCCGCGTGCGGGATGGCGTCGCCACGCTCGGCCCGTTGCAACAGTTCGACGCACGCATAGCCAAAGTGCGGCAGATGCGTGGTGTCGAGCCTGGCTTCGCCGTGCACAAACAGGCGTACCTTCATTGCAAAGGGAATATGCCCCGCAAGCTGGGCCGCTTTGGCATGGCGCTCGGTGGTTTTGTCCGTGCCCATGAGAGGGATCATCTCTTCCTGGCCCGCGATCTGCGCCAGGGTCTGCTGGTACTGACGCAAGCTGGTCTCGACCCTGGCTTGGGCGTCGCGCATCGCCAGCTGGTTGCTGCGTGTCTGGTATTCGCCGGTGAGGGTGTGAATAAAGAAATAACCGCCGGCGCCGGCGCTAGCAACCGCGAGAAACACAAGAAATAGGGAAAAACCGCTGAGGCGTGCCAGAGACAGAGTCATAGCGGTATTATAGACCCATGGGCAGAGGTTTGCCGGTCTTCGCGCCTGCAGCTTGTGCGTGGGTATTCCGGATCGAACCGTTTTTGGCCGGCGTGCACTTGCGTTTTTTCTCCATCACTTTCGTTGGTTCTGCTCGCGTACCATGAGCTCAAGAATAGTGTTGAGGCTATTTTCTATGTGTTTCCCACTCCAATTAAGGATCCAAAGGCGCCTTGGCCACCCAACGCTTTTCGTAAGCAACCTTTTAGACTTCTTAAGGGGGCTAAGGCCTCTGGTTTTTGGCGTATTTCCAGACACGCTCCAACAACTGTTGGGAGCGGGTCTAGTCAAAGGAATTTAACTGCCAGGGATGCCGGAGTATCCTGCGTTCGAACGGGACGCGCTAAAAGCGGTGTGCGCCTCAATTGAAACGTTGAGACTGTAGGAAGCCCCGATTTCGCTAATGATGAGGAATTTTTATACAATGAATTCAGTAAATCACAAATTCAAAAAATGTGAAAATTTGGTTTTTCTACAGTCTCGTTAGCCATTCACCCTGGAGCTCACAGTGATTCGCCCCAAACTTATAGCCGTCTTGCCATCACAGCTACTTCGGGGCTTCATCAGCCACTACTGGATGAGTCTCGACAACCTAGATACGGCGTATTCGATACTGCCGGACGGTGCTGTTGATCTCGTCATTAACCAATCTGCTAGGTCCACGCAAATCTGGGCGTACGGTACATCAACCTCCAAATCTGTAGTAGCGCTCGAGCAACAGACTCATTATCTCGGCATTCGCTTCAAACCCGGGAAAAGCCGCCACTTCATACGAGCGGCAGCGAATGAACTAACCGATCGCTGCGAACCTGCGGAGGGTTTACTCTCGTTCTGTCTCGAGAGCGTTCTCGAGAATATTGTCAATTCAGACACGCCCAATCAACTCAACACCGTGCTTGAAAGCCACATAGCCAAGAGGCAGCCCGTTTCGGCTAAAATTGATGACGTCGTTGCATTCATTGAGGCTACGCATGGAGCAACCCGAATCGATGAGACTGCCGCTACATTCGGCATAAGTCGCCGACAGCTTGAGCGCACATTTCTCAAAACCGTAGGCGTTTCGCCCAAGCTTTTCTGCTCGATCACGAGGTTTAGCCATGCTGGCAGCCTTATCCAGCGGGCATCGACTTCGCTGGCTGATGTAGCGTTGAAGTCTGGTTATTCGGATCAAAGCCACATGAATCACGAGTTCAGACGCCTCGCCAGCTTGTCACCGGCAATGTATACGCGCGGCGACGTCGCATTTCTACAAGATGTGACATTGCCAAGTTCCTAGAATGGGCGCTGCTGGTCAACCCTATCGAGGAGATGCCGAATGAAACTGTGGTCTGGTGTGGTCACTGAAAAAGTTCAGGAATCCAAAGACTTTTATGTCCGTCTTTTCGGTTGTGACGTGATTTACGAAGGTGAAGGCGGCTGGTTCGTGTTACTCCAGCTCGGTAGTGGTGAACTTGGCTTCATGAAGCCCAACCTTGAATCGCAAGCCGCCATCTATCGCCCGGCATTCCAAGGTCAAGGAGTATGGATTGTCGTGGATGTTGCGGATGTCGACTCGGAATATCAGCGACTCCAGGCAATCGGGGTGCCAATCGAAGTTGCGTTACGCGACGAGCCGTGGGGTGATCGGCATTTTGTTGTTGTTGACCCCAACGGCATTGGTGTTGATGTTGTCCAGAGGAATCAGGGCGAGACACATGTCTAACAACGGATTGCGGCAGCGCATTCGCGCTGCCGCTGAACTCGGGCGTTGGTTTTGGCTTTATTGATACTTTCAATAGTCAAGATATTTACAGAAGCATTTGCCTCATATGTGAGGTGGCCTGTTCTGCATTAAATAGGGAATTGCCCTAAGCAAGCGCCATTCGATTCAGCGCCCTTAATTGCTGAGAATAACGCGGTGTTATACCCAGGTCAGGTTAAGCAAACGTAGGCACGAGAAACGATCCCAAATCTGGAACTCGGTTTGGTCGTGCGTCAGATTGTAGAGGCCCTGCAACACCAGTACCTTGAACATTAACACCGGATCGAACTGTTTTCGGCTGACGTTGCCTTGTGTTTTTTCTCCATTATTTTTTCCCCGTATGGCCAAAGCCGCCATCACCGCGGCGGCTGGTGACGAATTCAGTGACCACTTCGAACTCTACTTGGACCACCGGGACAAAAACCATTTGCGCGATACGCTCGCCCGGCTCGATGGCGTAGGAAGCCTGGCCGCGGTTCCAGCACGACACCATGATTTGGCCTTGGTAGTCGGAATCGATGAGGCCTACCAGGTTGCCAAGCACGATGCCATGTTTGTGCCCGAGGCCGGAGCGCGGTAGCAGCACCGCGGCCAGGCCGGGATCGGCCACGTGGATGGCGATGCCCGTGGGGACGAGGTGGGTGACACCTGGGGCGATATGCAGATGTTCATCCAGGCAGGCGCACAAATCCACGCCGGCTGAACCTTCGGTGGCAAAACGCGGCAGCGGGAATTTACTGCCTATGCGTGCGTCGAGGATTTTGAGTTGAATTTTTTGCATGATATTTATCGGCGATGTGTTGAATAAGCAGGCGCGCCAGTTTAAGTTTGGGTAGCAACGGCAGTTCCACGGCCGCGGTCGCATCCACCAGCGTCAGACTATTATGGTCGGCATCAAAACCGCGGTCGGCGCTGCCGACCTGATTGGCGGCCACCAGGTCGAGTTTTTTTGCGTGCAGTTTGGCGCGCGCGTTGGGGACGAGGTCGGCGGTCTCGGCCGCGAAGCCCACGGTGTACGGCGCCGGGG